>JAMDBS010000071.1 GCA_023487325.1 Patescibacteria group bacterium | reverse complement strand
AGACGAAAATGTTATTGATATGATAAAAAATTTTTCTTCTTCTCGCGCAATTTTCATCATTTCTTCAAATTGATTACCGTTAAATGGCCAAGTTTTGCTGGGAGCATAATTTCCATCAATTACATCCAATTGAACCTTTTTAGCCATACCCAAAATTTTGCCGAATCTTTCTCTGACAATGTTGAGATTTTGAGGAATGATTGAAGGAATTATTTCTATCATGGAGCAATTTTCAATTTTTAATTTAAAATTTTCACTAAATTTTTAATGTTTCAATTTTCAATTTCCTCAATCCTGCGAATGTGTCTTTCTTCTTTTGAAAAATCAGTTTCTAGCCAAAGCTTTACTGCTTCTTTTGTTTCCTCCACATTTAAAAATCTCGCACCAAGGGAGAGCACATTGGCATCATTGTGTTCACGGGAAAGTCTTATAATTTCCAGTTTGCCACCATAATATTCTGCCGAACGCACATTTGGAAATTTATCAGCCACCATGTCCTCTCCTTGACCTGAGGCCCCTAAAATTATCGCCCGAGTATTTTTTGGGTCGTCTGAGACCATCTGCGCCGCCTTTTTTACATACTCTGGGTAGTCATCATTCAAATCCAATTCATAAGCGCCGCAATCTTCCACTTCATAACCCAAATCATGAACAAAACCAAGCAGTTCATTTTTCATCTTAAAACCGGCATGATCACTAGCAAAAAATATTTTCATTATTTATAAAAATCTTCTTCTTCATAATAATACGATTGTTCGACGCCTTTCATAAAGACTTCGCGGTCATCAATTTTATCAGTCAAAGCGGCGCGTAAAAGTTCACGAATTTCAAGATCATTTACCGGACTGCGTTGCATTGCATTCAAATAGCTCGCTTTATCAATTTTTGACCAATCAATGCATTGTTTTATGTTTTTTTTCAAAATCAAATCCAACCAAATCCTCATACTCCGACCATTGCCTTCCATAAACGGGTGAGCGATATTCATTTCTACATATTTGACCACAATTTCTTCAAAGGTGCGTTCCGGCATTTCTCCAACTTTGACTAAACTTTCTTCCAAATACAAACAAGAAGCGAACCGAAAATTGCCTTTACTTATATCTTTGGCGCGAATTTGGCCGGCGAAATCGTAAAACCCTCCAAACAAGTATTCATGAATTTGTTGCAAACCTTTGGTTGTGCCAATCTCAAAACCTTTAATTTCCTGACTGTCAAAAAGTTTTATGGCTCTTTCTTTGCTGATTTCATCAATATTTTGCATACCAATATTGTACTATTTTTACAAATATTTTCCAATTTTTAATACATGAAGAATCAATGTGTTGGTGTAACCCATTTCATTGTCATACCAAGCGCAGACTTTGACCAAATTTTTATCAACTACACGAGTTAAGCCCAAATCGGCAACTGAACCAAAAAGTGAACCTACAATATCAGCCGAGACAATTGGATCTTCTGTTACAGCAAAGATACCTTGCCACTTTTCTTCGGCCGCCGCTTCTTTAAGAATTTTATTAATTTCTTCAATACTGGTTTCTCTCTTAGCAATAAATGTCACATCAGCGATTGACCCGGAAATGATGGGTACGCGCATTGCAAGGCCATCAAATTTGCCACCTAAATCTGGAATAGCTTTAGTGACCGCTATAGCCGCGCCCGTGGATGTCGGTATGATATTTTGGGCGCCTGCCCTGCCCTCTTTCCAATCTTTTTTATTTGGGCCATCAACTATAAACTGGCTAGCGGTATAACCATGAACCGTGTTGAGTATCGCTTTTTCCACACCAATTTTTTCATTCAATATCTGAATTAGGGGAGCGGCAGCGTTGGTAGTGCACGAAGCATTTGAACTTATTTGACAAGCCCCAAGCTTTTCATCGTTTATACCCATTAAAATTGTTGCCTGAGTTTCATCTTTTGGTCCATCCTTTACTGGTGCAGTAATAACTACTTTTTTTGCGCCAGCATCAATATGGACCTTAGCTTTTTCAAATGTTGCAAATACTCCAGTTGCCTCAATCACCACATCAACATCCAAATCTCTCCATGGCAAACCAGCAGGATTCATTTCACTTAAAAAGTTTACTTCTTTGTTGTTGATTATCAGATTTTTTTTATCTTCTCCTACCGAAATACTAAATTGGGCGGCGCCATAAACGGTGTCATATTTTAAAAGATAAACAATATTTTCTATATCGCCCAAATCATTTATTGCCACAATCTCAATCTCAGGCGCATTTTGCGCTAATCTCAAAAATGCTCGGCCGATTCTGCCTGCGCCGTTTATCGCCACTCTAATTTTTTTATCTTGCATACCCAAATTATATCAAATATTTGGATTCAATATAATCATTAAGTGGACAATAAATTAGGTTCAAGCAGTTTTGGGCGCAGGAGTCATCGTGAGCGCGTCAGCTTCACATACTCCGCCAACACAAGCAAGCTCTTTGGCGCCGACAGTCTGATCTTCTTTTTCATATAGAATGAGTTTAGAAAAATCAATGTGTTTCAATAATTTTATGCGTCGCTCATACTCATCTTTTGTAATTTCTTCGTAAGGAGCAAGCTGGTAGACATGATTATCGCGAGGCAAAAATGAAAGTCCGCCCACAATATCCCAATTTTTTATAGACGAAGTTTGCTACCGCGATCCACTCTTCATCGCCCACATAAATTGTGACTGACGGATTGTGTTCAGTGAAATTAACCTTGAGTCTCCTCCATTCTTCAAGCATTTCTAAAGCGGTCACATCTTTGTTGACCATAGCCTCATCCGGAGCTTTGCAAGGAAATTCCAAAACCATGGTAGAAGCATTTGAGGTTGAATATCCAACTTCAGGCAAAGCCGTTACTCCCTGATCTTGGGCAAGTTTGAGGAGAGGATCATTGGCCGAAATTCTCACTCGACGAATATAGTAGCGAGAATACCAGGTGTGCATACCAGAGCCGACTCCCAAAAGTTGACCAGAGTTGCCGTGAGGTTTGACACAGGTGATGGCGGTTGATTCATTTACACCAAATCGTTTAGCGTATTTTTTGTTTGCCTTGATTCCCTCTTCGCGAAGGATTTGCAAATTTTTGTCGTCTCTTACAATTTTGTTGTCATAATAACCGGTAATTGAAACTCCAAGAAGTTGCTCTTTTTCACAATTTTCTTTCCATTCTTTTGAAAGGTACTCAAAATTTGTGAGTGTTGCTTGATAGGTTCCGACAATAGTAGCTAAATGCATTTTTCTCTTCAAGCTTTCCATCGTGTCTTTTGGTCGCACTACAATGGAAGTGAGATTACAAAATTGTTTTGATTGCAGATAAATTTCTCCACATGGGTTCATTCCCATCTGTTTAACATTCTTGATAACTTCCCAGCGTCGTTTTGGCAATTGCGCCTCCAAACCGCCTCGGTTGAAAATGCCTCGTTCACCAGAGTGCGATGTCACAAGCGCTGTCCACTCTTCCAAAAATTCTTCAGCTGATGGTTTAACCTCATACACAGCAGAGTTGTTGGCCATTGAGCGCTGACCTTCGGTCTGCCAAAAAGCCCCTTTCTTAGCGTCCCGCATTTCATAATCATCTGGAGCGGATAGTGAAATAAGCGCTGAACGACGCACCCCACCCGCCACTACCACCAAACCTATCTGACAAATAATATCGTGCAAATCCAAAGTAGTGAGCCTGCGTCCTTGACGCGCCAATATTTTGCGACGAGTAAATTGCATTACTTCCTGAAGTGGCGCCGGACCACTAGCCCTTCCTCCCATGGTTTGAAGTTTTGCTCCGGCTGGTCGGATCAGGGAATAATCAATTTCTACATCAAAACCCTTTTCCCATACATCACAGGCGTCAACAAAAGCTTTGCACCAGCCAACTTTATCATCTTGGACTACAATTTTTGGCGCCATTTTTCCGGTTTGTTTTTGAATTTGGGGAAACTTGCCGACATTTTCAGGCTCAACTGAATAACCGCATCCGGCTCCAGATGATTA
>JAMDBS010000083.1 GCA_023487325.1 Patescibacteria group bacterium | reverse complement strand
TATTGTGGAAAAATTGTGCAATAAATTAAATATAATATTTTCATTGATTTTTAATTCAATATAAGATATAATCGAAAAAAGCTTATTAATTTAATTTAAGGATTAATCATGAAACGAACCTATCAACCATCCAAAATAAAGCGAGCCAAGCGGTATGGTTTTATGGCAAAAAATGCTACCAAAAATGGCCGAAATGTTTTAAAAAGAAGAAGATTAAAAGGCAGAAAAGAATTAGTAAGAAAATAATTATAATGATACCTAAAAATTTTCGTCTTACTAAAAATAGAGAATTTAATTTAATTTATAAAAAAGGACATTTTTTTTCTACAATTTTATTTAAAATAGTCACTTTACAAGATATGCGAGTAGACAAAAAAATCGGAATTGTTGTTGGTAAAAATATAAGCAATAAAGCGTCAGAAAGAAATTTATACAAAAGACAGATAAGGGCGACAATCAATCAGAATCTAAAAAATATAAAATCAGGATATAAAATTATAATTATTTTAAAAACCCAACCAATAAATTTTGTTAATTTACAAAAAGACTTAATAATATGTTTAAAAAAATCAGCCTTATTCTGATTAAATTCTATCAAAAAACTCTGTCATTCGATCACGGTTTTTTGTCTTATCGATACCCCAATGGATATTGTAAGTTTCACCCAACTTGCTCAGAATATACATATTCCGCGATAGAAAAATATGGGTTTTTAAAAGGTTGGTTAATGGGAATAAAAAGAATCTTAAGATGTAACCCTTGGAGTAAGGGAGGGTTAGATCCGATAAAATAATATGAAATCATTCATTAAAACAATTTTATATCAGCCTCTGCTTAATTTGCTAATCTTTATTGTGTGGTTAATTCCTGGCCATAATGTTGGCATTGCCATTATCGTTTTAACTTTGCTTATTCGCCTGATACTATTACCGTCTTCAAATAAAGCAACTGAAGCGCAAAAAAAGATTCAAGAAATTCAGCCAGAACTGGATAAAATAAAGGAAAAATACAAAAACGATCAGCAAGCGCAGGCAAAGGCAACGATGGAATTTTATCAGGTTAATAAAATAAACCCCTTAAGCAGTTGCTTGCCGCTATTAATTCAATTTCCGATTCTTATAGTACTATATTATGTTTTCCGTTATGGTTTAGATACGTCTCATTTTGATTTACTCTATAGTTTTGTTCCCCGCCCAGAATTTATGAATACTAATTTTTTTGGCATAAATATTACTCAGCCCAATATCTATTTAGCTATTCTAACCGGTCTGGCGCAATTCTGGCAATCAAAGCAATTAATGCCTAAAAAAAGTACTGTTACGACCAGTGACAAATCCGGTCAGTTCCAGAAGATATTAACCTCGCAAATGACTTATATAATGCCGCTATTTACGGTTTTTATCGCTATGGCTCTGCCAGCGGCGCTTTCACTTTATTGGACTGTTACTTCACTTTTTTCCGTCGCTCAGCAATATTATGTTTTAAAACGTCCGTCTAAACCAGAAAAAGTAAAAATTACCATTCGCCAAAAGGAATAAAATGCCCAAAAATACTCAAGTTGTAGAAAAAATTATTCAAGATTTATTAAAAAAAATGAATATCAAAACCGACGCGTCGGTTTTGCTGGAAAATGAGATTATTAAAATAAATTTAGATAGTCAGGATTCAGCGCTTTTAATCGGTTACCGCGGCACGAATCTGGCGGCTTTACAGCACGTAGTTAATATAATTTGGCAAATAAATGCCCGCAAAGATAATTTTAAAGAAGAAGATATTTTTAAGGTTGTAATAGATGTTGGTTCATACAAATCCCAACGGCTTGATTCTATAAAAAAATTAGCTTCTGATATGGCACAAAAAGTGCTAAAAACTGGTCAGCCGGAGGTTCTACCAGTAATGTCTTCATATGAACGCCGGGCTGTGCACACGATTTTATCCGAACTTAAAGAAATTATGACAGAGAGTGTCGGCGAAGATCCTTATCGGAGGATAATTGTGAAGATTAGAAAATAGACGTTAGACAATAAGACGATAGACGCTAGCTAAATAAAGCTAGTTATAGATCATAAGCTGCGGATTTGAGGCGCAATATGGAGAGTTGGCCGAGCGGTTTAAGGCGTCGCTCTCGAAAAGCGATTGGGTCTTATGATCCTCGCAGGTTCAAATCCTGCACTCTCCGCCATTCGACGCGCCGTCGAACTTCGTTCTCGGCACTCCTCATGGCTAGCCAATTCGACAAATAAATTATAAATATCAAAACTGGGGAAATATGGTAAAAACTAAACAAAAACAAGTTGATATTATCAATCCAAAAAAAGAAAAAATTATTTCTTGGTTTGCGCCAGAATTTATTTATGCACCTAAAAATACGGCCTGGTATTTTTTCATGATTCTCATTATGGCTATTTTGATCGGTTTGTTTTATTGGATGAAAAACTACTATGCCATAGGAGTAGTAGTTTTAGTGCCAATAATTTTTTATCTTCTAAGTCGTGGCAAAGTAAAAAAAATTAAATATATTTTAGGCGCAGGGGGAATTAATTTTAACGACAAGTTTCATGATTTTAATTCTTTTAAATCATTTTGGATCGTTAGCAAACCAGAGGCAGATATTCTGTATTTAGAATCAACACAAAAAATGAGCCCGCCGATAACAATCTACTTAACAAAAATTAATATTAAAGAAGTATATGATTTTATTAAACAGCGTTTACCAGAAAATAAAGAAAAAAAAGAAACGTTTTATGACCAAGTTTTTAGAATTTTAAGGTTTTAAACGCAATGATAAATTTAAAAAAGACCGATCAAGAAATTTTTGAGCTAATTAAAGCAGAAGAAAAAAGGCAGCTAGAGGGCTTAGAATTAATTGCTTCTGAAAACTATGCTAGTCTAGCAGTACGCGAAGCCATGGGCTCAATTTTGACGAATAAATATTCTGAAGGTTACCCTGGTAAGCGTTACTATGCCGGTAATCAAAATATTGATGCAATTGAAAATCTAGCAATTTCTCGCGCCAAAAAATTATTTTCAGCCGAATATGTTAATATTCAGCCGCTCTCCGGTTCACCGGCCAATTTAGCAGCGTATTTTGCTCTACTTAAACCAAGCGATAAAATTATGGCTCTCTCGCTTGATCAAGGTGGTCATTTAACTCACGGCCACCCGCTAAATTTATCAGGCAAATTATTTAAAATCGTTCCTTATTTTGTCGATAAAAAGACAGAGATGATTAATATGCACGGAGTAGAAAAAATTGCTGTAAAAGAAAAACCCCAGCTGATTTTAGCCGGTTTCACTGCTTATCCTCGGAAAATTGACTGGCATAGCTTTAGAAACATTGCCAATAAAGTCGGAGCGATATTGATGGCTGATATATCCCATACGGCCGGTTTAATTGCCGGCAAAGCCCTAGAAAACCCCGTACCAATTTGCGATGTAGTTGTTACCACAACTCATAAAACATTGCGTGGTCCCCGCGGCGCAATAATTATGAGTAAGGAAAAATTTGCCAAACCCATTGCTCGTTCAGTTTTTCCCGGTCTTCAAGGTGGACCTCATAACCATATTAACGCCGCCAAAGCCGTCTGTTTTAAAGAGGTACTACGCTCGAGTTTCAAAAAATATGCCTCCCAAGTTATAACTAATGCCAAAATATTGGCTGAGGAATTAAAAAAACTTGGTTTTCGTCTTGTCACGGGCGGCACCGACACCCATTTAATTTTAATTGATTTAAGCACAAAAAATATTACCGGTCAGGAAGCAGAAAACATTTTAGAGCGAGCCGGTTTTTCTACCAATAAAAATATGATTCCCTATGATAGGCGAAAACCGCTTGATCCTTCAGGACTCAGAATCGGCACCGCCGCCGCAACTACGCGGGGAATGAAAGAAAAAGAAATGATCCAAATTGCTAAGTGGATCAACAAAATCATTGAAAACAAAGACAACAAGGACGCTATTAACAATATTAAAAAAGAAACAATAAAA
>JAMDBS010000087.1 GCA_023487325.1 Patescibacteria group bacterium | reverse complement strand
AGATAAATATAAATTATGTCTTAGTTCAATATATTTATCAACAATCTTTCTAATAGTCTCCAATTGTTCTATAGGATTCATTTTATTGAAAAGACTATACGAGATGTCAACAACAGGCCAGAAAGAAACAAACTCTGAATAATTGATGTTCTTGCTTTTGACAATCTCTAATATTTTTTCTATCGCTTTTTTGACAGTTGCCTCATTTTTATTTTTTTTGGCAAAATTATAAGCCGAAATACTTTCTAATAGATCGATATTTTTCAACATTAACTCGGTTGGAGTTTTTGGATTTTTTGATACAATCAAATTACCCTTTTTCAGATAAAAATCATCAATAATTGGCTCGGGGTTATTGAGTGAAAATTCAAACAATTTTACATTATTACAATTTTTCATAGATAGCTTAAAATAATTTAAGTTTTGAATTTGGTTGAACATATTCATAAGCATCTTCCAAAAAAGCTCTTGCTGTCATGTAGTCAAGTCTTCTTCTCCTCTCACCATTCTTTTTATTTCCCTTGAATGGAGATAATAAAACGTCATTTGTTTTTTCTCTAAAATCAATAAGAAGCTTGTTGCTATACTCAATAATTTTATTAATTGATTGATTGTTCGCCCTAACTTCAATAACTGTAATCAATCTCGAGCTATGTTTAATATCTGCTAAATCATAATCTATTTCTTCCGGTTTCATAAAGGAAATTGGTTTTTGCGGGTTTGTGGTATCAACTGCTCTCAGAGCAATCTGACCACTAGATACATTAAATTTTATATAGGTATTTCTATGAGGCACTCTGCGCATTTTTTCAAAATATCCCAGCTTGCCTATCAACTCATTGTTTTTATAAACATCTATTTGATCGTATGTTTTATTCTTATTGTCAAAACAAATTACGCAAATAGGGTTTTCGGTGTCATTAAATAATTGATCTTCTATAATTGTAATGCTCGTTAGCCTGTTTTTTGGAAAACTAGAATTGATAAATGTTTCGGGAACGATCATAATACCGAAATCGTTAATTAGACACTTCTCAATGGCAAGTTGGTATATATCATCATAGTCGCAAATGTCAAAATACTTTTTAATATTTTCGTAAATTCCTTTTCTTTTGGCACTATAATTTGTTAAATATGGCGGATTAGTAATAACAATCGAGTCATTAATTTTTGGGATACCCAAAAGACTATCATTTCGTTCCCAATTCAAATTCTTGTCTATATCCAAACCCTTAATTTTGTAAAAACCAATCTTCTTGGCGACATTCAATAAATCACCATCACCAGCAAAAGGATCAAAGGCAATTTTAGCATTAGAGGATTTTATAAATTTTAGGATATGGTCTTTCAACCAAAATTCATTTTTTGTAAAAAATTGGCCCAAGCTTCGTTTTTTGATTAATGCGCTTATACCCATTTTTTGCCCCTCCTATATAAACAATCATATTTTTAGTATATCAGAATCGTTGCAATATTTCTTGTGGATAACTTCGGGTTTTGTTCGGGATTATTCGGGAGACTAAACTCGAAAATATTAACTAGCGAATATAGATAAGATTAAACCGGAAAAAACATAGCTAAGCATCAGGCCGATTATAAACCACAAGGTGAGCCAAATAAGCCAGGTGGTAAAAGTATCGGCCCAATCAAGTTGATATCTTTTTTTAATCAATACCAAGGCTAGATAAACAAATAAACCGAGCCAATTAATGATACTCATCAATAAATAAATATAAGTGATATCTTTAAAAAATACTTTTATCAGATTTATTAAAAATGATAGACCAAATATTGCCAAAGAAATTTTAAAAGCTGTGCCGTAGCGCTGATCGTCAAGCTTCAAAATTTTACTCACCAACCATAAAAATAAAGCGCTAAAAGGAATGATAATGATTGTATTGACCAAAATTGGTAAAAAATCTTGAGAAAAATTCATTTTACTCCACTATTTTATTGATTTGCTTAATTTCCGCAACTTTGCCAGAATCATCTATTTTAATTAATACTGCATTAAACGATATTGGGCCTTTTTCCGGCTCAACCCTAATAGGAGTGCCAGACAAAAAATTATCGATCACCAGTTTGTATTGCGCGCCGATACAAGAATTTAGCGCGCCTACCATACCGACATCAGTGATATAAGCTGTGCCTTTGGGCAAAATTCTGGCATCATTGGTGGCAACGTGCGTGTGGGTGCCCAAAACAGCGCTGACTCTGCCATCAAGATACAAGCCCAGAGCATTTTTTTCACTGGTGGCTTCGGCATGAAAATCCACCAAAATAATGGGCTTTTTATTTTTTATTTTTTTTAATGTTTGGTCAATAACAAGAAAAGGGTTTTCCACTTGTTCGTTGGTAAAAACCCTACCCATAAGATTGATAATAATAAGGTTATTTTTAGCTAATTTAATTTTTGCCAAACCCCTGCCGGCAGCATTGGCAAAATAATTGATGGGCCTAATCACTTTGATCTTGCCATCATCAAGGTAGGCGGAAAATTCTTTTTTGCACCAAATATCATTGCCGGAAGTGAAATAATCAATACCGGACTTTATCATTTCACGATAAGTTTCGTAGGTCATACCCAAACCAGCAGCCAAATTTTCACCATTAGCCAACACCAAATCAAGGTCTAATTCTTTTTTTAGCTCTGGCAATATTTTCTTAACTGCATTTCTGCCCGGCCGACCAATAATATCACCGATGAATAGAATGTTCAATGTAAAAATCTCCACAAATTTATTTTCACAAATTTTACAAATCTATATTCGTAATTCGATAAATTCGTAATTCGTAGGAAAAATAGCGCAGCTATTTTGCGTATTCCATCGCTCGAGTTTCGCGGATAACATTGACCTTGATGGTGCCGGGATATTGCAGATCTTCTTCAATTTTTTTGGCAATATTTTTGGATAATTTCAAAGCCGAGAGATCGTCAATTTCTTCTGGTTTGACAATAATGCGCACTTCGCGGCCGGCTTGAATGGCAAAAGATTTTTCCACGCCTTGAAAGGAGTTGGCGATATTTTCCAATTCAGTCAAACGTTTGACATAAGATTCCAGGGATTCGCGGCGAGCACCTGGTCTGGCACTAGAAATTGCATCAGCGGCTTTGACAATAATAGCCTCAACAGTCTTGGGCTCGATATCGTCGTGATGCGCACCAATCGCATTAACTAAAATTTCACTCATGCCATATTTTTTGGCAATATCCATGGAAATGTGATGATGAGCACCGGGTATTTCGTGATCAACAGCTTTGCCAAGATCGTGCAATAATCCTGCTTTTTTACATAAATTAGTATCTGCGCCCAGCTCTTCAGCCAGCATGCGAGCAAGATTAGATACTTCAATAGAATGCCGCAAAACACTTTGTCCGTAAGAACTGCGGAATTTTAATCGTCCTAAAATTTTAATAATATCCGGCTGCAGGCCCACCACACCAGTCTCGTAAACTGCCTGCTCGCCTGCTTCCTTGACTTCCACTGCCACATCTTTTTGCGCCTTTTGCACAATTTCCTCAATCCTGGCAGGTTGAATGCGGCCGTCGCTAATTAGTTTCTCCATCGCCACTGTAGCAATATGTCGTCTGACCGGATCAAATGAAGAGATAGTCACTGTATCAGGAGTATCATCAATCAAGACATCCACGCCAGTAGCTTTTTCAAAACTTTGAATATTGCGGCCTTCACGTCCGATGATGCGGCCCTTCATTTCGTCAGAAGGCAAAGCCACAGCAGAAACAGTAGTTTCAGCCGTATGCTCGGCTGCCATGCGTTCAATAGCGGTGGAAATTATGCCTCTGGCAATATTTTCTGCTTCTTCCTTGGCCGCCTGTTTTTCAGTTTTTATTTTTCTTACAAGCTCATCCTTGTATTCTTTTTCCACCATATCCAAAAGTAAATTTTTGGCATCTTCTTTGGATAATTTGGTAATTTTTTGCAATTTTTCTTTTTGCTCATCTTTAAGTTTGAAAATGTCAGTTTTAATGGAATTGATTTCTTTTTCTTTAG
>JAMDBS010000158.1 GCA_023487325.1 Patescibacteria group bacterium | reverse complement strand
ATTTATAACACTATTTTCTGCACTCTTGGTAAAATTTATGGGCCTTATCAAGTAAATGATTGCTAGGCTGCAAGCGTTTAGGTAATTTTGGATCTTGTCTATAAACTTTAGCAAACTCCAAGACTAATTTCTTAGCAGTATAGGAATTTTTATTTTTTAGTTTTAAATACTTTTGAGCATTTGCAATAAATTTTTTGTATTCATTATTTAACCTTAGCCAATCCCAATGAAGCTTAGAAGCTAAATCTTTCTCTTCTGAATCATTTAATTTTTTGGTATTAAGCATGGTGATAAAATCGCCTAGATCGTTTGTTAAAATATATTTTTCTAAATTTTTATTGTTGTCGTGGCTAGATAGCCAAATGCTAGAATGAAGCCTTCCAAAACCATTATCTTCTAAAAATCTCCTGAGATCATCTCTTAGTTTTCTCTTTTTTTCAGGAATGTCAAAAACCAGTATCTGCCACGATCTATCAGATTCATTAATTTTTATATTGGCAAGTGCAGAGAGTTGATTATCTATTGTTTCTTGACCAAGTTTAGTCAGTTTAAAATAATATGATTTTCCATTTTTTATCTTGTCTACTAATCCTTTAGCGCTGAGTCTGCCCAACCCAGATGAAATTATTTGACGTGATTTATCTTTTAGTAAATCACACGCTTCGTCAAGATTCATTTTTGAATTTTCTTCCAGTGCAATTATTAGATCGTCAATTAAAGACATAGTGCCTCATAAAAATTACGAACGTTTATTATATAATAAAAAACATTGGTAATTTTGTCAACTGTCAGAAAATATTAGTTCCATTGAAAATTATCAAAACCCCAGTCCAAAAGTTTTTTGCTTTCTTTAGCACTGGCAATAATAGTACTTTCGTAGGTATTTAAAATTACACCAATAAGCTGATGATTGTCTTTAATAGCTGAAGAAACTAGGCAGTGCCCTGCATCTGGAGTATAGCCGGTTTTTACACCATTGGCAAAAGGCGAATAAAATGATTCGTCTGGCTTAACTAAACGATTGGAAGTTGTGAGATCGTGACTAAACTTGCCATCTATAGAAGTGACAGTTTTTTGGGAAGTATTGGTTAATTCGGAAAACCTTTTGTTTTTCATGGCGTAGCTGGCAGCGAGAGCCAAATCAAAAGCAGATGATTTGCCATTATCGTCTAAGCCCGCAGGATCCATGAAATTAGTATCTTTCATGCCAAGAAATTGAGCTTTTTCATTCATTTTTCTAATAAACCCTTCTTTGCCCCCATCTTTATAAAATTCTGCTAGAGCCATAGCCGCATCGTTGCCTGACCGTAGAATTAAAGCATACAGTAGATTCTCAACAGTAATTTTTTCGTCAGTTCTGAGAGTTACGTCATCGCCAATTTGGCCAGCAGCATTTTGAGAAATTGTGACTACGTCTGATAAATTATAATTTTCCAAAACAATAATCGCAGTCATAATTTTGGTGGTTGACGCTACGGGGACTGCTGTATGAGATTCTTTTTCGGCTAAAGGGTAAAATGAATCTACGTCCATTAGAATATAGTTTTTAGCATATATCAATGGCCTTGAAGAGTTTTTATTTTGAGGCGGCATAGTAAGCTTATACGGGTCAACATCTATTGAAACATTAGTTTGCTCGGTTTGGGCTGATTTGACTTGACCGGTAATATTTTTTTTAGAGTTTATCGATATTTGTCGAAAGAAAACAATCGCTATACCAATTAAGAGCAATATTATAATTGCTAGATAAAACTTCGTTGATTTTCTAGGCTTGTTAGCTAAATCAATAAACTGCATATAAATTAGAGTTTTTTATAATGCTTGCCTTGGTTTGGTGCTTGTTTTAAATCGGTTTTAATGTGAACATCCTTAAGTTGTTTGTCGGTGACTTTTGAGGGAGAATCCATTAATGGATCTCTTGCTTCGCCTGTCAATGGAAAAGCAATAATTTCTTTAATATTTTTTTCATTACATACGATGCTGATTAGTCGATCAAGGCCTAAGGCAATGCCCCCATGTGGTGGAACACCAAAAGAAAAAGCTTTTTTTAGGTGGTCAAATTGTTTTTTCTGTTCATTGGTAAAACCTATCAGATCAAAAATTTTATCTTGCATGGCCCAATCATGTATTCTGATGCTACCTCCGCCGACCTCAAAACCATTCAGAACTAAATCATGTTGATAAGAATGTGCTTTCAACGGTGCCGAGTCTAATAGTTTGGCATCTTGTTCTTTCGGGGCAGTAAACATGTGATGCGATGGGGCGATATTTGATCCCGCGCCGTGAAAAAAATCTTCTTTGGTTTGTTTGGTGAATAATGGGAAATCAATAATCCAAGCAAACGCTAATTCATTGGGATCGTTTTTGTCTTTTCTTAAGTCCGGCTTATCGGTTTTGTATTTTATTATTACATCGTCATATTTTAATCTTGGCCATGGTGTTTTGGAGATTGTTTTATCGGGAAATACTTTCTTAATCATTTTTGTATACATACCTTCCACAACATTAAAAATTTCATCTTGGGTGGTAAAAGCCATCTCGCAATCTAACTGATAAAATTCGCCCGGACTTCGGTCTGCTCTGGCGTCTTCATCGCGGAAGCACGGCGCAACCTGAAAATATTTTTCAAACCCAGCTACCATTAGTAATTGTTTATATTGCTGAGGTGATTGTGGCAGCGCAAAGAATTTACCCGGATGTAATCTGGAAGGAACTAAATAATCTCTTGCTCCTTCTGGGGTTGATTTGGAAAGTATTGGTGTTTGAATCTCAGCAAAATCTTCACCATTTAAATAGTTTCTTACAAAATTTAAAACCATGCTTCTTTTAGTAATATTTTCTTTCATTCTTTGAGAACGAAGATCTAAATATCTATATTTTAGTCTAGTCTCTTCGTCAATATTGATAGTGTCTTTGTCAACCTCAAATGGCAAGGCTCCGGACGAATTAAGAATTGTAAGTTTTTTGACTTCAATCTCAACTTCACCGCTAATAATGTTTTTATTAATCATACGATCGGGCCGTTTATTCACCAAGCCTTGTATTTCAATCACAAACTCGCTACGTAAGGTTTTAGCTAAATCGTGCGCTTGTTTGTGTGTTGGCAGAAAAACCAACTGTGTCAGGCCTTTACGGTCTCTTAAGTCAATGAATATCAGCTTACCATGATCGCGTCTCACATTGACCCAGCCAGACATTAATATTTCTTTGCCAGATAATTTAGATACTTCATTGGACAAGATGCGTTGCATAATTAACTCCTTAATTTGGCACTATATTTATCATTCACAAATTTAATAATTTTATTAATTATTTCATTAACTTCACGTTCGTCCATGGGGTGATTCATATCTTGAAGCCAAATGTGGTAAGCGATATTCTTTTTGTTTTTACCAAACTTGTCAGAGGAAAATTCGTCGAATAGTTCACACAGTAAAATATGTTTGTCTAGTTTTAAAATTTCGCTATTGATGTCGTACGCATTTACGCTCGTATCGACAATAAAAGCCAAGTCTCGAATAGTTGGCGAGAATCTTGAAATTGGATTGTATGTTGCCTTGCTTAACTGATAAGTAAATTTTTCTGACTTTAATTTGGTCGTGTCTAAGTCAATTAGAATATAGTAAAACCGTTTGCGAATTTTGAGAAAATCTAATATTTCTTGATCAATTTTTAATATATCAAATTTACAACCAAGTTGACCTAAAACATTTTTGAGGTCATTGAAATCTTTGTTTGACTGAGCAATCCCCAACTGCCATTTTTCCTTAGATGCTGATTCACGCGGATTTACGCCGAATACTTTGCCAATTTCAAATATTTTAATCTCAGGCGCCCAAGGATTTTTTGCGATAGCCGTTAAAAGGGATGCTAAAATATTTGGTCTTAAGTATTCCGTTTCTGGCGATAACCCGTTGATTACTTTTTTTAAATCAGTTATCTTATAACCCAATTTTTCCAGCAATCTTTTATCTGCAAAAGAATATGATAAAACTTCGGAGTAACCAGCTCCAGCTAGCATATTTGA
>JAMDBS010000111.1 GCA_023487325.1 Patescibacteria group bacterium | reverse complement strand
TGAAGCGGTGCCTTTTGAAGTGAACGCTCCTTTTCTAGGGCTAAAACTCAGAAGTTTTAAATTACCCGTCTCATCTTTAAGAAAATAAATGATTGCGCGGTTGCGTCCAATGACAGTTTCATCTTCCTGAATTACAAAATCTGTAGAGAGAATGGCCTGCTTTTCATCACTCCAAAAATTTACAAAATCGCTTTTAACTAATGCGCTTCCATAAGAGTATGCCGAGCCCATCCGAGCCTCGCAATCAATCAAAGTTTTTGGATCATCACAAACTGGAGCCATTTTATAAACGACACTTTTTACTCCCTCTAGATTATGGTTTTTGTTATAGGCTAAATATTTTTGGAAAAAATCCCAAGCAATATCTTTGGGGGTATTAGAAAGTGGCAATGTTTGGCCAGGGAACTCCGGCGTCACTTGATTTAAATCTGATTTAATAGAACTTTCAATTATCGGAGTAGTTGTCGCAGTCAGAGAAGAATCAGATTTAAAAATCCCCGAAAGGAAAACAAGCGCCATTACAATGAGAGCCCCCGCAATAATCAAAAAAATATTTTTATTGCTTTTATTTTCCATTTTATTTTATCAAATGATTAGCATAATAATTTGAAAGCGTTTTTATAAAGCCAGGTCCATTATAAATGATACCCGTCATAAGCGCCACCAGATCTGACCCAGCGGCAAATTTTTGGGCCATATCATCGGGAGACAGCACTCCACCACAACCAATTATAGTAAATCTCTTGCCATAAGCGTTCCTAGTTTTTCTTATTAAGTCGTTGGAGATTTCAAAGCAGGGTTTGCCACTTAAGCCACCTCTATATTCTTGTGGCGCCTCACTTCTGTGTTCTAGAGAGTCATAATCTTTATTTAAATTACCTATAATCACGCCTTTTATAATTTCAAATTTATTAAGAACCTTGAGAAGGTTATCAAATTCAGACCATTCTAAATTGATTGGCATTTTTACATAAACTGGTTTAAAACATTGAACAGATGAAAGTCTAGAAATCAGAAGGTCTAACGATTCGGGTTTGGTAAAAGTCTCACCACCATATGCATTTGGGCAGGAAATGTTGATGGTATAATAGTCACCAACATCTTCTTCAATTAGTCTTTTAAAACTATAAAAATAATCTTCTAATCCATCATCAACCGTAACGCATCCTTTGTCATTAGTTTTAGCAATTGAAATACCAACCACAAAATCATCGCGTTTTTTATATTTTTTTAGTCTTTGAATCACAGCATCCACACCATCATTGCATAAACCTTTATTTACTAAAATGCTTTGCGATTTTATAAGTCTCTTCAGGCGAGGTTTAGGATTGCCAGGACATGTTCTGGCGGTAATAGAGCCAACTTCAACCGACCCAAATGAAATTTCGGGCAAAATATTTAGAAGCCGACCATTATAATCAAATCCGGCCGATAAAATAAAAGGTGTCTTGAAAAATAAGCCATTAATTTTTTTTGAAATATCCTTGCCTTCATATTTATAAAAAAAAGAAATTAATTTTCGACAAAATTTACTATTGCCAGACGATCCACCAAACCAAACAAAAAAATTATGGACATTTTCCGGATCAAATTTAAAAAATATGGGTTTTAGAAGTTTTTGATACAACATAATGTATAATATAACATAAATGAGCCATTTCATGAAAAACATCTCAAAACTCAACACTCCTCAAAAAATCCAAGATTTTTTGGATAAAATACCTTTCAATTTTGAAAAAAAGGAAGCCACTTATATGGCGCCAATTAAGATGTTAAAAGTGAACAAGGCGCATTGTTTTGAAGGCGCGGTTTTCGCTTGTTTTTGTCTTAAACAACTTGGTATCCCAAATTTTTTAGCTGATTTAAAAGTTAAAAAAAGCGCCAAAGATGATAGCGATCATACCTTATGTCTTTTTAAAATAAATGGATTTTGGGGCGCAATTTCTAAAACTAATCATTCTGTCCTCAGGTATCGCGACCCAATATATAAAACACCGCGCGAATTGGTGATGAGTTTTTACCATGAATATTTTTTAGACAATGGAGAAAAAACGTTGCAATCTTTTTCCAAACCATTTGATATTTGGAAGAAATTTGAAACTGATTGGGTTTATAGAGAAGACGATCTCGATGATATTGCAAGCGCCTTAGACAAATCTCCTCATATTGATTTTGTGCCAAAAAATAATTTAAAATTTATAAAGAGAGTGGGTAAGACTGAGATAAAAGGAGCTTTAGTTACTGAGTGGAAAAAGTGAATTATCCCCAACTATTGACTTGTTGACTTTTAATATTTTATGTTCATAATTTAATTTCAGACGGCAATTCCAATCCGATAAGGAGTGCTTAGTGACCCAATACTCAAATTCGGCAGCAAGGTCAAATAGAGACTGTCCGAGAATCGTTCACAGAACCCCGAAGATTCCCAGAGTCAGGGAGGGAAAGAAGGAGAAGCCAAATATTGGCATTCGTCTTAAAGCACTCTTCGGCCGCGCATACGGCCAGCGAGGAGAAGTGTTGACTTAAAAACATCTCTTTCTCTGCAGTATTTCCTGGGCCGCCGGAGCATACCGGCGGCCTTTTTTGTTATTCTTTGATATAATATTGTCATGGAAAAATATCAAAATTCTAAATATGTTTTTGTTGTAGGCATAGGTGGTTCTGATTTGGCATCAAAAGCGGTTTGGAATGCGATGACTTTACACAAAACAGATTTAGAAAAAAAATTATTTTTTCTTGAATCGCCCGATGCTCGTGAATACGAAGAAATTGCAAATATTGTGAACAATGAAATTTTAGATTTAGATGAAATTGTTTTTATTACAATAAGTAAGTCGGGCGGAACTGTTGAAACTCTAGAGGCCTTTCATAAAACCTTTGATATTTTGTCTGAAAAATTTGGTGAGCCTATAAATGAACGCTCTATTGTCATATCAACAGAAAATAGTCCGCTCTGGAAATTGGCTGAAGAAAAAAATATTAAAAAAATCGCTTGGGATGGGGAGGTAGGCGGCCGTTTTAGCGCTTTTACCACTCCGCACCTTACCGTACTCTCTATCGCCGGACTTCAATCTAAAGCTTTTATGGAAGGCGGTAAAGAAATGGCAAACGAATCTGAATTGGAAAACAGCAAATCAAAAAAATTAGCCAAAAATATTTTTGAAAATTATAAAAGGGAAGTAAATATACTAGATTTTTTTATTTTTAATTCTGAATTTGAAGATTTGGGTAAGTGGTGCCGACAACTCATTGCAGAAAGTTTGGCCGCCCTTATTCCTACCGTATCCATTGGCCCAACTGATTTGCATTCAATGTTAGAGCTTTATTTGGGCGGACCAAAAAATCGATTTACCATATTTGTAAAATCGCTTGTTGAAATAGAAGGCGGTATAAACGAAATAGCCTACGAAAATGTGACTTCAGCCTATGAACAAGCCAGTTTGCCTTTTGAAAGATATGAAATGCTAGAGATAAATGAAAGAGAAATAGGTAAATTTATGGCTTTTATGATGGAAACTACAATTGAACTCGCCAAATTGCTTGAAGTAGACCCTTATGATCAGCCAGCGGTTGAAAATTATAAAAAAAGTATAAAATCATGAATTCTATTGTATTTGACATAGGCGCTACCAAAACCCGAATCGCATATTCGGTTGATGGGGAAATTTTTGAGACTCCTGAAATATTTGAAACTCCCAAGGAATATGGGAATGGTTTAAATTTTTTTATTGAAAAGGCGAAAATGGTGGTCAAGGGAAGAGAAATAAAAAAAATTGTAGGCGGGATAAGCAGAAGTATTTGGAGTGAAAACGAGTTTAAAGCCGATTTGGAAAAAGAGTTTCAAGCTCAAATTTTTATAGAAAATGATGCCGCCATGGTGGGCCTCGGTGAAGCCAATTGGGGTGCTGGACGGAATTTTGATATTGTAGCTTATATTACTGTTTCAACTGGGGTAGGTGGCGCCAGAATTGTAGATGGAAAAATTTATGAGCGAGCTATAGGTTTCGAACCAGGAAATTTAATTATGGATATTAATTCCGGGAAA
>JAMDBS010000037.1 GCA_023487325.1 Patescibacteria group bacterium | reverse complement strand
CAAATAAAAAAATCGGTTGCACACACTCTGGCGCAACCGATGATATTATTAAAATTCCATTTAACTAGCTGCGATTTTTTGATCTATTTCTCTGGCGGCCTTAATCAAGGCATCGACGTTAATAAATGCTTCTTCGATACTTGATTTATGCGGCTTAAAGCCGATAACTCGGCTGGTGGTCAATTTTTCCCTGTCAAGATTTCTTTTTCTCCAGATAGATGTGGCTTTAGGCGATTTGATAAGCTCTAGTTTGACCAATTCTGATGATTTTAAAATTCTCAGTACCGGCAAACTAAAATCAACTAACAAACGATTTCCTCCCAACTTCATAGCTATGATATCTAGATAATTACTGCCAATTTCATCAACCATTACAATGGTTTCTGATGGGATAGATGTTCTCCAAAAATCGACACCATAAGGTTTATTAATCACATCATAGCCACAAATTGTGTTTTTAACATTTAGGATCGCACCGGTCTCAAAAGAACTAAAATCCATCTCATTCAACTCCCTTCGTATTTTTCCGGATAAAGTCTATAAAAACATCGAAAGTTGAGTTGGAATCCAGAGGCACGAAAGAAAGCTAGCAGGATATTGAATTGATTCTTTATCATAAATTCTGATATAAATGATATTTAATAAATGATAAAGTTCCAACCATTTTTTTCGTTCAAATAATGAATTGTTGGGTATCTCCTTGTGACTTTTTTCATAATATGCACTAGATTCTTCTAAAAGTTTAATCTCTTGGGCTAAATCTTTGCATTCTCCGTGATTGGCAACTTCACCAGTTAAATTCATAAAAATGTTGGTGCCATCCATTACTTTTAACCTATTTTTACATTCAATTCGGCATAAGCCAATAATAAAGCGGATAACACCCATAACAATTTCATATCGGGATACCCCTTGGAATTTAAAATAATTTATCCATTTTTCGATCTGACTAGGGGTAATATTGAAAAAATCCAATATCGCCCTTTCCTCGCTACTTTTTAAAATACTCAATAAATTCACCGCCTTAAATTTCTATTGATAAATTTAATGTAGCAATATCCTTGCGCTAAATCAATAGACCAAAATCGGAAGCTTAGCTTCCGATTTTTAAATATATTGGTGATAATTAGTACAGCAATTCGTGACAATTCGTGTTTATCTAAGCTAGTTTTTCTCTTAGATAAGCACTAATTTCCTTGATTTTCACTCTCTCCTGCTTCATAGTTCTACGATCACGGATAGTCACCGCTTTATCTTTGAGAGTTTCAAAATCAACAGTAATACAAAATGGGGTACCGATTTCGTCTTGTCGGCGATAGCGTCGGCCGATTGAACCAGATTCATCATATTGCACAAACCAATTTTGTTTTAACCCATCGTAAATTTCTTTGGCAATCTTTGGCAGCTTATCTTTTTTTACCAGTGGCAATATAGCAGCTTTAATCGGCGCCAATTTCGGATCTAAATCCAAAAACACTTCCCCTTTATCGTTTTCCTTATAAGAGTCAATCAGTATTGCCAACATTAGACGTTCTATACCGAGGGTAGGCTCAATAACATAAGGGATATATTTCTTTTTTGCTTCTTCGTCAAAATATGACAAATCCTTCCCAGATAATTTTTGGTGTTGAGTTAAATCATAGTCTGTTCTGTTGGCCAAACCAGTTAATTCGCTCCAACTCTCACCTTCTTTGGTAGAAAAGGGAAAATCATATTCAATATCCACAGTGCGTTTGGAATAATGCGACAAGCTCTTTTTAGGATGCTCGTAAAGTCTGATTTTATTCTTAGAAATTCCCATATCCAAAACAAACTTTTTCCATTCTGCTAACCATTTTTCAAACCATTTCTCGTCTTCTCCCGGCTTAACAAAAAATTCAATCTCGGCTATTTCAAACTCACGTGAACGAAAGAAATAATTACCATAAGTAATTTCGTTGCGAAAACATTTACCCATTTGCGCGATGCCAAAAGGAATTTTTTTGCGTGATGTTTCTAAAATATTTTTAAAATCAGTAAACATTGATTGGGCAGTTTCCGGCCTTAAATATGCCTGATGAGTGGAATCTTCCATTGGCCCGATAAATGTTTTAAACATCATATTAAAATTTTTGGGCTCGGTAAATTTTTTGCTGCCGCAAGCTGGACACTGATTTTTATCTTTAGCATTATTGCCAACATATCTGCCATCAGCCATATGATCGGCTCGATAGCGAGCATGACAATCTTTGCATTCAACTAGGGGGTCGGTAAAACTCTCAATATGCCCAGAAGCTTTCCAAACTTGTGGGTTCATGATAATCGAACCTTCCAAGCCAACAACATCGTCGCGTTCTTGCACAAAACGTTTCCACCATAAAGTTTTGATGTTGTTTTTTAATAATACTCCTAGCGGTCCAAAATCCCACACTCCTCCAACTCCTCCATATATTTCACTGGAAGCAAACACAAACCCTCGACGTTTGCAGAGATTCACTACTTTGTTCATGAGATCATTTTTATTTTCCATAAATAGTCCTTATTAATAAAATACCATCAGAAAGATATTTTTTCAACTTTATTGATTCTCAGCCCGGTTAAATTTTCTATTTGAATTTTTGATTTTCTAGCATTTCCTGATGTGTAAAATTTGTATTGAACTGATAAGTGGCCTGCCTCGCCTACAGGCGGGTAGCTGTCAACTGATAACTGTCTATTATTAGTCAAAATCCTATTTACCTGTCTGGCGACCGCAGCGTTGGAATCTAAAACTTGCACTTTTGGCCCCAAAATTTCCTCAATTTCTGCCCGTAAAAAAGGAAAGTGTGTACAACCCAAAGCCACAACATCGACTTTTGCCTTAATAAACGGCAAAAGTGAATTTTTAATAATTTTGCTATTAGCTATTAGTTTTTTGTCATTAGACATTTGGGATTTAGGATTTGATTGGAAATTGGAAATTGGAAATTGAAAATTCTCAACGATATCCACCAACTCTCCCGCCGCTACGTAGTATACCTTATCTCCATTACAAAATTCTCTGACCAATCCCTTTAAATAATCCGAATTAATGGTGGCTTTGGTGGCTAAAATACCAATACGTTTATTTTTGGTAATTTTGGCAGCAGTTTTCACCACCGGCACCACCCCAATGATAGGGACTCCGGCAAATTCCGAGCGTAAATAGTTAAGAGCTGATACGGATGCGCTATTGCAAGCCACCACGATAATTTTTGCCCCTTTATCAATCAAAAACTTAGTGTTTTTTCGGCAAATTTCCTTTATCTTTTTCAATGGTTTCTCGCCATAAGGACAGTTCTTTGAATCTGCAAAATACAAAATATTTTCGCATGGGAAAATAAAAAGGATCTCATTAAAAATCCCTAATCCACCAACTCCACTGTCAAAGATGCCGATGTAGTTCATAATTGAAAATTGATTAATGGATAATTGATAATTATTTTAATTTGGATTTTTTAACAATTGTTCTCAATATTTTTATTATTTCGATATTCTCATTTAGCACAAAAATAAATTTACTGTTACCAATCAATTTTGATTCCTTAATGATAATCAACCAATAATAGGTTTCTCTAGCTTCTTTTAGCGCGATATTCATTGAATGAATAAATTCTTTCTTAGAAATAGCATCTTGCGCCTCTTCAACGTTTGCACCAATCGATGTGCCAGATCGAATAATTTGACTGCCAATAGCAAATCCAGCAGGATTTTTAGGCAATTTTTTAGATAAATTTACTATCACAATGGCAAATTCTCGTGTTCTATGAGTAATATCTATTTTATTCCTCATTCATTATCCATTATCAATTAAAGCATTATCCATTATTTATAAATCCTCTTAATATGTTCCGGGATTCTAGTGACAATTTCGTAATTAATAGAGCTAGTCTTATTGGAAATCTTATCCGCCCCGATGCTTACAGATCGGGGTCCCGACCCTACTGGCGTCGGGACAGTTTGTTGCCCAATTATCACCACCTCATCCCCAGTTTTTAGTTTTAAGTTCTTAGTTTTTAGCTCGGTTACATCCGTGACCGCCATATTCATA
>JAMDBS010000009.1 GCA_023487325.1 Patescibacteria group bacterium | reverse complement strand
TTTAATTATTTCATTATCCAAGAAGTTCAGCGCTGGTATGCGCCGACAGAAATAAATGAAGAAGGCTGGGCAATGAAAACTGTTGGCAGCGGTAAAGCCAAGGTTTTACTTGATGGAAAAGTCTACGACACAACATGGAAAAAACCCGATCGAAATAGCCGCACTAAATACTATGATAATAGCGGCACAGAATTAAAGCTTAACCCTGGTAATGCCTGGTATGAAATTGTGCAGTCAGATACCAGTGTCGTAACCCAATAATTAATTGAGTAAAGAAAACCCCGTCGAGCAGGCGGGGTTTTCTTAGTTATTTTATTCAGTAATCGAGACGGCAATTCCTTTAACTTTATCAACATACCATTGGGCATGATTGTAGTTAAATAATGCACCGTCAACGTTACCTTCGGCAGCGCCACCAGCGGCTAAATAATTAGCACCAGCATACACCGCATCTTCGGCATTATTAATATCAGCATTACCGTCACCATTACCGTCAACCGCATAAGCATTCCAGGTGCCGCGCATAAATTGCATCGGACCTTGAGCGCCGGCGTAAGAACGGCCAGAAGTATTCCAAGCTTTTCCAGATTCAACCTGCCAAACGGCTTCTAATATTTTCCAATCGATACCATATTTAGCCGCCGCCTTTTTGGCCAATGCGCGTTTAGTAGCTAAATCAACATCTACTGGCGCAGGACGAGAATCGCGAGCCACAACAGCTCGAGATTGGGCTTGTTTTTCTTGTTCAGCTTTTTCGCGCTGTTCGCGCTCATACTTACTATTCTCTGATTCGACTAAATTGAAAGAATTAATTTTTTTCTCATCAATATATAAAGCATTAGCACGAGTAAAATCAACCCTAACTGAAGAATTACCGGCTTGAGGAGTAATCACTTCGTCTTTAGCCTGAACATTAAAAGTTCCTAGCGGTGTTGAAGCTAAAACTAAAGAAACAGCAATAGTTTTAGACATCAAAGACAAAGTATTGAATGACTTAAACAATTTGTTATAATGTTTTTTCATATATGCTCGCTTTCATCTTTTTCTTAATTCCGAAAAAGACCCCATATTATAGCATATATGAATTAATCTGTCAAGTATTAATACTACGCTCGTCGAAATAATAAAATATTATAATAAATATATAGTATACGGACGTGTAATATATAAATATAGTTCTTAATTTCTCATGATTAGATTCTGATTTACTAGATTAATTTTTGCTAATTTGTTATATTAATATTGAACAATTATAACAACCCGCCATCAGGGCGAAAATAAGGAGGAAAAACTATGTTTTTAATTTTTCGCTGGATTGTCAATACACTAGCACTAATAATAATTAGTTACATTGTTCCAGGTGTAGAAGTAAGAAGTTTTTTTGCTGCGCTTATGGCCGCTTTATTTTTGGGTATAGTTAATGCCATAATTCGGCCAATTTTATTATTGCTTACTCTCCCGATAAATATTCTTACTTTAGGATTATTTACTCTAGTTATTAATGCTTTAATGTTTTGGTTTGTCGCAAGCTTTGTAAAAGGATTTAATATCATGGGATTTTGGCCAGCTTTTTGGGCGGCGCTAATTTATTGGTTAATTGCCTGGCTAGGCAATGTGTTATTAGATGAATCTATCAACTATAAGCAAGTTAAATAAAAAATGCCCTTCGATAAACTCAGGGCAGAGGAGGAAATTATGGAGATCTTAAAACGTATTGGCTGGGGTGTATTAATCTGGGTAATAATGTTTGTTTGGGTAACAGTGTTAATGTTTGTTTTTAAACTGACAACCGGCTGGCTAACGTATGTTTTGAGTTGGCTGGCATCTATCTTGCTGGCTTGGCTAGCTGCTAATAAATCTAACCTGAAAAATGTTACCGATGCACTGCTTACAGGTTTAATCTGGATAGTGGTCGGAGTAGCATTGGATTGGATAGTTACGACCAAATTTAGCCCGCAAATATTTAGTTCCTGGAGTCTCTGGGTGGGCTACGGACTACTACTTATTGTTGCTCTTTTTAACGTAAAGAAAAAATAATTTTATAAAAAATAATTATGCGCGATAATAAATGGTTGAGAAATCGGCTGCAATATTTGTGGCAGAGGTACTTTTCCGATATCCCAATTTTAAATACCATTATCATAAAATTTGGCCAAGCCTGTAGAACCCGACTAGGTTCAATTAAACCCGGCAGGAAATATAAAAATGAGCACACCATTATTACTATCAACGGCCATTTTAAAGACCCGGAAATTCCTGAATTTGTTGTCGATGCGGTAATTGCCCATGAATTTATGCATTACGGCCACGGCTTTGCCTCGCCTCATGAAAAAGCCTATCGCCATCCCCACAAAGGAGGAGTGGTGAATTGGGATATGAAAGAAAGGGGATTGGGCGATATTTTGGCATTAGAAAAGAGATGGCTGAGAGAAAACTGGCAAAAAACAGTTGAGGGGATGTTATAAGATAGTCGTAAGTCATAAGCTATAAGAATTAAGATGCTAGTTTATAGAAATTAGAAATTAAAAATTTATGAGGATTTAGTATGAATGATTGTATTTTTTGCAAAATTATAAGCAAAAAAATACCAACCAAAATCGAATACGAGGACAAAAACATTATTGCGATTAATGATATTAAACCTTCTGCGCCGGTGCATAATTTTGATTATTCCTAAAAAACACATTCCGACCGTTGATCATTTAGCCAAAGAAGATAGGAAGGTGGTAAGTGATTTAATTTATGTCGCGCAGAAAATTGCTCGGGATAAAGGAATTGCCAAAAAAGGATACCGATTGGTTTTTAATGTCAAAGACCACGGCGGCCAAATTGTCAACCATATCCACCTACACCTCTTGGGTGGAAAGAAACTGTAAAAATAGTTTCTAGTTGCCAGTTTCTCGAAACCAGAAAAAACGGGACGGGAGGATAGCCTACTTGTACTCTGAAAACTTACAATTATAATTTACAATTTTAGATATACAGTTAGGTATCCCAAATAGCACGCTATAGCTTGTTATTTGGGATATATAATAAAATATATTAAAATATAAATGAGGATAACGGAAAAACAAAAAGAAATTTTAAAGGTAATTGGCAAGTGTGCAATGCTAGCCACAGCTATTGTCGCACCGAATATTTTGCAACTTCTTAAACCCAGAAACACTAAAAAGAAGTATCAATATAAGAAAATTATAGAGAAATTATCAGACCATAAAGTAATTAATCTCTCTGGTGAAAATATAACTTTAACTAAAAGGGGGCAAAATCTTCTTAGAAAAATTCAAATAGAGGACATTAAAATCAAGCCTATGACCCACTGGGATGGCGTTTGGCATTTGGTCTGTTATGACATCCCGGAAAATAAGAAAAAAGAACGCGATTATTTTAGAATGAAAATATCTGATCTGGGCTTTGAAGTGATCCAAGACAGTCTTTGGGTTTATCCTTATAACTGTAAAGAAGAAATCGCGGTGATTGCTCAAAATCTAGGTATTTCTCCCTATGTTGCCTATTTAAATACACAGTATCTACCCCAGCAGGCCAGATTGACTAAAATTTTCAAATTAAAATCGTAAAGAATACGTAAAAAATACGCAATCACCAGTAGATGTGGGTCTATATAAATATGACTATCCCAAATAGTACACTATAGCTTGTTATTTGGGATATATAGAAATAAAGAGGTTGAAAATTAAAATCATTATATGATTACAACTAGCTTAGTACAAGCCCTAGATGTAATTGAGGGCTTTTTTATTGAAGATTTATGTCTCCCTCTCCTGAATAGAGAACAAAGTCGAAGATGCCTAGGAGAACGCTGAAATTACAGATGATCGTTAAATCAGAAGCGCATCAGGTATTGACAAAATACCAAAGTCGGCTCACAATTAAAGTAGCATGTGAATGAAGGAAAAATATTTATGAAAAAAATTGATAAAATCGTGATTGGCATTTTAAGTGTATTACTGATAGCTGCCGCCTTAATGATCCCGTTTACCGCTAAACCTTATTCATTATTTAATCCAGTTGTAATTATTATTGGATTATCA
>JAMDBS010000114.1:2503-4110 GCA_023487325.1 Patescibacteria group bacterium | reverse complement strand
TTTCTGAAAGGCCTCAATTTGCCAAAGATTATTCCCTGGAAAACTTTGCCAAAGATATTAATTCTATCATTGAAAAAGAAAAAATTCAAAAATTTGTGTTGGTGGGACATTGCTTTGGTGGTGTGGGGATATCGCTTAAATTAAAACTTTGGGGTTGGCCTTTGCTAAGTTTAATGGCTTGGCCATTTTTTGCCAGCACGTAGATTGATCCATCAATAGTAAAAGAAACCGCATCTTTGATATCAACTGCCGAGGGATCAATATAGCTGGCGGCATTGCCGTAACCAGCAGCAGTTTTAGTATATTTATAAATTTGTCCTTGGCTACTATTTAAGATATAAATATTACCTAAATAGTCATTGATCTGGTTGCCTTCTGCCCATTGACCGCTGGTAGGAGCGAGAGATGTGGGTGATAGATTATTATCTAATTGCAAAATCTTTTGATTATTAGTATAAATCAAAGCATTATCGGTGGATTTAGCTAAAAATTTTATTGAACCGTCATTTGAAGAGATGCTTTGAGTTTTGGGATTTTGGGAAGCTTGATCAATACTGAATAAATAAATTTGTTGTCCATTAAAAGGTGTGATAAAAATATTACCCTTAACTAAGGCCAGATAGCCGGCATTCGTTACCTGCCCCAATTCCTTGGCGTTGGTAAGTCTGGTGGTGCTAGTGAGTTTGTCTAATTCGTCTTGAACCTTGGCCAGAAGCGTACGGGCTTCTTCTTGAAGGGCGGAATATTTAGTTGAATCATTTATAGTAGTAGTGATTTCTTGCAGCAGATTAAGGGCTTTGGTTTTATCATTATATAAAATTGCCAGTTTTACCTCGGCATTAAATTTATCTTCTGCCTGAGTTAACGCCTGCCTCTGAACTTCTTCTTTTTGAGTGCCAATTTGTTTTTCTCGAAGCTTACCTATACCTAAAATTAAGGGGCAGGTAACGAATGCCGGCTAAAACAATGATTAACAATATATAAATAATGGTGCGATTTTTGGGAGTGAATAGCCATTTAAAAAATTCCACAAAAATTTTAGCAAATTTTTTAAAAAATCCCGCTAGTTTTTGACCAAAGGCGGCAAATTTGGCATTGGTGGATTGATGATAATGATGAATATTGTACGATTCTTTCTGAGAAGCAGTCAAATTTGCCGTTACTTCCGGTTTATTAGTTTTGTTTGGAAATCTTTGCTGATAGTTTTTTACCAACCCTTGCATGGCTGGGGCCGTTTTGGTTTTTATTTTGTCAAAACCAGCCTTGGAGGCTTGGTGAGTTTTATGCAATGTGTTTTTTAGATCGGGTAATATTTTTTCCTGAGTATATTTTTTGCCATTTTGCCAGCCTTTATTTAGCCATTGGCCAAATTTGCCGAAACCTAAAGACACGCCGGCCATTACTCGTTTGGTATCATCGCCTAAATTCTCTAGTCCTTTTTGATCAAGATAAATTACTTCTTGAGTTTGGTCGGTGGTACGGTTGGACATTTCATCTTTGCTAACGATTTCCAAACAAAACTAATAAACCGGAAGTAACGGCAAATTTGACTGCTTCTCAGAAAGAATCGTACAATATTCATCATTATCATCAATCCACCAATGCCA
>JAMDBS010000114.1:0-2493 GCA_023487325.1 Patescibacteria group bacterium | reverse complement strand
TGAGTTTGGTCGGTGGTACGGTTGGACATTTCATCTTTGCTAACGATTTCCAAAATAACAGCATTGATATCTTTGATTTTATTATTTTTAATAATTTTACCGATTTGCGAAGCGGCATCAAATGGCGGGTGATTTGCTAATATTTGGCGGATTTTTTCTTGAGAAACATAATTTAATATTTCAGGAGATGTAAACATTAATTTGTCACCGTGTTTCAAGGCCCCCGACATAATATCACCAAAGGTGTTTAGAGGATGAGGCTTTAGTTCGTTTTTGGCGCCTTCGGTGATGTGCACAACCTTACCGTCTCTGACCAAAAATGCTTCGCCTTTGCCAGTTTGGGCTATATGCATGGATTTATCGCAAATTACCGCCAGCACTGCATTGATGTTGCCAATCCAATCGGTTTCTCCGCTTTGAGTGATTTGCGCTAGGGTTTTATTGACTTTTTTTAAAGCCAATTCAAAATTAACCAAATCACTAGTGTTGGCCGATTTTAAATATTCACGCGATAAAGCGTTGATAATTTTTTGGCCTATTTGAGAGTTGGGGAACCATGGTTTAGTGATTTCTACCAGAGCAAAAATTACACCTTTGTCAATTTTCTCCTCTTGAAATCTTCTTACTTGCACAGTTAAAAATTTGTCAGACAATCTGCCTGAATTAGTTATCCTAGTATAATCAATTAAATAATCCATAGCTAACTTTTTGATATAAATGTCTTATTGGTCAAAACCTCTGTCGGGCCAGCGAGACTCGAACTCGCGACCTCAGGACCCCCAGCCCTGCGCGCTACCAACTGCGCTATGGCCCGGCACAGGCTATGACTACGGGTCCAAGCCTTACTCACATTTAAATTATAGCAGAATTTTAAAAATTTGTTAATTAGAGTTGCCTAATAGTAATTTTAATAAAAAATTAGTTATGCCAGTGATAAAATTAGAAACATAAGGTGTAGCGAAAGCAAAAATTATAAAAGCGAACAGTAAATAGGTGCTCATTTGTCTTAGCGTATTGTAAGATTCTTTTGGCAAAATTGCCTGTAAAATTGCCGAACCGTCCAGTGGCGGGATTGGCAGTAGATTGAAAATTGCCAATACCAAATTTAGCTCAATAATAACTAGGATAATTTGACCAGCGATTTCACCAACAGGAATAAACCGCAAGATAAGAGACAGTATTACTGCTAAAACAAAATTGGTGATAGGGCCAGCTAAGGCAACTTTCAGTTCGTCTAAAATTGGTTTTTTAAAACTATTAATATTAATTGGCACTGGTTTTCCCCAACCAAAACCCGCCAATAGCAAAAAAATAGTGCCAATAGGATCAAGGTGAGCCAAGGGGTTTAATGAAATTCTCCCCATATTTTTAGCAGTAAAATCACCAAGTTTATAGGCAACCCAAGCATGAGCTGATTCATGGACGCTGATAGCCAAACAGATGCCCAAAACATAGCCAACTAATAAAATGGGGTTACTTAATAAGTTGAATAAAATCATAAAAAAGTTTTTCCACTGGGCTTGCGCGAGATTAAAAGATATGTTAATATATTAAATACTTGGAGAAAATATATGAAAAATAATCGCCAAACAAAAATTTGCCAAATTTGCGGTAAGGGACCAAGAGCTGCCTATAATCGTCCACATTCTTTGCATAAAACCAAAAAAGTGGTATTGCCAAACCTACAAAAAATAGACAATCAATGGGTATGCACTAAATGTTCTAAAAGTAATTTTGGCCAAAGCTACAAATCTAGCTTTTCGGCGCTTGCGCATAAAAACAATCTGAGCAAACCAAAGCTTCAGGCTGCTGCGGCTTAAAAGGTACTTCACTAACTTTGCCGCATTTGCTGCAAGTAACCTTGTAATACTGCTCAGCTTCAGTCTGATTAGGCTGACTTTGGTGCTGTTGTTTTTTCTTTTTGCGGCAATCAGTGCATCTGATAGGTGCGCGATCAAAGCCTTTTTCTGCAAAGAATTGTTGTTCGCCAGCAGTCCAAACAAACTCTTTGGAACAATCTCGGCAAACTAATTTTTTATCTTTAAACATATTCTAATCTTAAGTTTTTTTGTTTATTTTGTCAATTAGATATGTTAAGTTAATGATATGAAAAGCGCTATGATCAAAAAAATTCAATCTTCTTTAAGCGGTTTGTCATTTTTAATCGAGAATACTAGCCAGACACAGATTTTAACTTTTTTTGATCAACTACAAACAGGGTTGGCCGTAAACGATCCAGATGTCTATAAACTGGATTCAGATAGTATTAAAATAAAAGAAATTAGAGACTTACAATCATTTATTAACTTAAAACCATACAATAGTAATTGCAAAATTGCTCTTGTGTTAGGGGCAGATAAATTAAATTTAGCTGCTGCCAATGCTCTTTTAAAAACTCTAGAAGAACCACCAAAAAAAACATTCATTTTCTTGTCAGCATCGTCAAAAGATGAGGTGTTGCCAACAATAATTTCCCGCTGCCAACATTAACAG
>JAMDBS010000032.1 GCA_023487325.1 Patescibacteria group bacterium | reverse complement strand
TGGTTACCTATTTCGCCATCTAATTTAAAATAAGCGTCTTTAGAATCTTTAATAACGCTGGAGCTAATTTTTTCTAAAGCAACGCGGCTTTTTGTTTGATCGATGTTGGGAACTAAGCTGATATTTTGCTCATTAACAAAAGCTGCCAAAGCGTGAGTGAATCTTATTTGATAATTATTCTCTCTGCCAATATCGTAGGCTTGGTCAACTAAATTCTGCGAATTAAAAGAAACGCCCAAGTCAGACAATTTCACATTGCTAATTTGATTATCGGAAATTACCGTTATATTTTTATTGCTTAAATTATTTAAATAATTATCTAATTGCGCCTTGGCATCTTGCTTTGTCTTGCCGCCTAAATTTATACTGCCGACTTTTACGCCCAAAAGAATTTTATTGGCATAAGCTTTCTCGTAGCCAAAAAATGAACCAGCAAGCACGCCGACAAAAATAAAAAGAGCCAAGAAAATTCCGCCTGCTCTTTTTAATATAACTACTGATTTTTTATGCTTGGTTTGCTTAGACTTGGACATTGTTTCGGCCTAATTTTTTGTTTTTATTTTTCCTTGAGTTATTCATATTGTAGCAAAAAATTAGCCCGAAGTCAAGATTTTCCTTCATAAAATTGTCGATTTTCAATCTCAATTTTATCTCGGGACATTAGTTGCGGCTCACCATGAAGTTGCATTGAGAGCCTTACTCAAAAATGTTAAATTGGTTTACCATGAAGTTGTATTGAGAGCATCGCTCGAAAATACAACGAATGGTGCGCGTGGATGGATTCGAACCATCGACCCTCGCCTTATAAGAGCGATGCTCTAACCGCTGAGCTACACGCGCGTATTTATAAAATATGATAACAAAATACATTCAGATTGACAAGGAGGAAAAAAACTGGTATAATGTACTTAACAAGTAAAACATGGTTGGCAGACTCTTAGGGTCTTTTTCAATAGACTCATAAAGGTGGCCCCATGTTTTTTTATCATCATTACTGCAAAGACAAAAAAATTCCTTTAATAGTTGCCGCGATTTTAAATAGTCTAATCGCTATTTCTTTATTTGCATTTATTGATTTATCGTTCGTTGGTAGAATAAATGCTTCTGATATTTCCGAACAAAAAATATTCGAGCTTACTAACTCGCAAAGGGCGTCTAACGGCCTTTCAGCTCTTAGTTTAAATAACCAGCTCTACATTGCTGCTAAAAATAAAGCTAAGAATATGGCCTCTCTTCATTATTTCGATCATTATAGCCCGCTGGGGCAGAGCCCCTGGGATTTTATGATAGAAGCAAATTATAATTATAAATTAGCTGGCGAAAATTTAGCAATGGATTTTCGTACTTCCGAAGGCGTTGTTAAAGGTTTAATGAACTCTGCGCCGCATAAAAATAACATTTTAAACCCTGAATATGAAAATATGGCCATTGCAGTTGAATATGGCGAAATAGGTAACCATCAAACAACCCTGGTAGTACAAATGTTCGGCAAACCCGATTACACTGTCTTAGGCAAAATAAATAACCTGTTTGGGAGAATAAACTGGTTGATACTTGGCAAGTAACTCAAAGCTTAAATCTTAATCAGACATTAGACTTTAGACATTAGCTATTAGTTTCAAGATGTAGTTTTGAGATTTGCCATTTGAGTTTTAAGTTAATGTTTTCCCCAGTCATTCTCTATCTTAAATTTAAATATCTCACGTTCGTCAATGAGTAAATTATCCACACCTAGCCGGCTTGACAGCTAATTAACAGGTTTGCTAGTCTGATGGTGTTGCGATGACCCCTGATAGTCTTAGGTCGACCTCGAGCTAGGACACTAATATCATGGTTATCAAAACCAGAAACAAAAATTGAATATTTGGTCACTTAGACCTGTTGCTATTAAGCTGGCAAGGATATAGCTTAAGGTAATAAAAAACAAAAATCTGTAAAATTACATGAAATTTTTAATTTGCTTTAAATATATAGAAGTTTAAGTTCTCTGAGTTTATCAATTAATTCGAGTTTTAACCTGTTATTCTAACAATAACAGATCTTTTTGCAAAAAGATTAAAAGGAGAAAAATATGTTCAATAAGCTTAAGAAAATATTAATTTATGGGTTGGTTTCCGCCCTGCTACTTCAGACTGCCTTCGCCCTCACCCTCTTAAACCCCCAGAAAGCCCAAGCCTACAGAAATGATGGCCTGCCGGATATTGTAATTAATGAGGTTATGGTTAATCCTAATAGCGGAGAAAGTGAATGGGTAGAATTGTACAACCAAAATAATGAGGATTATTCTTTAGACGGTTACTCTATTGTCTCTATCGGCGCTATTTTAAATTACGATCTTACTGGTTTAACCATCGAAGCTAACGGATATGTAAAAGTTGAAATGTCAGGTAATAAGTTAGTAAATGCCGGCGATGATTTAACGTTAAAATATTCTGACGGAATTACCGATCTCGACCAGGTAACTTATGGCGCAAATCCATATACACATATGATGTCCGCACCGGAAAGAGGAAAGACAATCGGACGCGTCAGCGATGGAGCAAACAACTGGTATGTTAATCTTGTGCCAACTCCAGAAGCATCCAATAATTTGCCGGAAAATGAATTACCGGCCCGAATTGACTGCGCCAAAATTCCAGTAACTGCTACAAATCCGGAAAATACTATTAATAACGCGAACGTAGATAATGTAAATACGGAGTTCACTTATAACAAAGAAATTACTACCGATACAACAGAAACTATTTTACTTACCTCGGCCAAAGTCGTTATGGGAAACAACGCAAGCACGTTTTTAGACGGGAATCTTTATCTAGCCGGAAAAGTTACCCGCGGTACAATTTCTACTGAATATTTGCCAGTGACAGATGGCGCGGCCGGGCAAGAAATTATTAAAAATACCTCTGTACCTACTGCTGAATTTATTGCCAAACCCTATGTTTTAACCAACGAGACCACTGCTAATTTTACTGTTGGCGGAACCGATGTTGTTGCTTTTAAATACAGCTTAGATGGCGCCAGCTATGTAGAAACTGACGGCTTAAATTTAAGCCTGACAAATTTAACAAACGGCTTACATACAATTTCCGTTTTAGGCAAAAACGGCGTCTTAAATTGGCAAGACAAATCTAGCCCCACTACCTATGCTTGGACGGTAGACACAATCGCGCCTGTTGGCACTATCGCCATCAATAATAACGCTACTTTGACAAGCTCAAATTTAGTAAATCTTAACTTTACTGCCTCGGCCGACACGCAAAATATGAAAATTTCTAATTTTGAAAATTTCTCGGGTGCGAATTGGGAACCTTATGCTGTAACTAAGCTCGGCTGGAATTTAATCGCCGGAAACGGGCAAAAAGATGTTTATGTAAAATTTCAGGACCAAGCCGGCAATGAGTCAATTGTTTATAGCGCGACAATTATATTAAACAGCAATTCGACAAACGTGATTACCAATAATGTATTTACCGGCAGTAATGTTTTATTCCCTACGCCGGAATTAGAACTAGATATTAATGGTTTAACCAACGTAACCCTAACTACCGCTTATTACAATCAAAACCCCGGCACTAATTTGCCAACCGGCATAACGGCTTTTGGAAAATATTACGAAATTGCCCTTTCTAAACCATTTAAAGATACAATTTCTGGCAAAGCAACAATTAAAATCTATTACACCCAAGCCGATTTAGATCGAGCCGGAATTAGCCAAAATAAACTCGTGGGATTGTATTATTTTGATAGTAAAGCCAACGTTTGGAAACTATTTGAAGATACTGGTGTTAATAATAACGTTGTAACTCTAAACGGCATAACTTACGCCGGTTATCTTTGGGCAAATACCGATCACTTTACACCTGTTTCGGCCGGCTTTGATATTACCGCACCAGCTAAACCTGCTAACTTTACTGCGACAGCCAAAGACGGCGAGATTAATCTTACTTGGGAAAAAGTTAGCGATGCCAAAGGTTATTTTGTCCGTTATCGCGAAGGAACCAGTATTGATAATAAACCCTATCAAACTATTTATCTTGCTGGCGCCGATTCAACTTCCACTAAAGCCACCGGGTTAAAAAATGGCGTGCTTTATGAATTTGGTATCAAATCCGTAGATAATTTTAACAATGAGAGCGAATGGGCGGTTGTTGTGGCCACTCCAGTTACTGAAGCTATTTTAGCTTCTTCGCAAACCACGGTACTAAAATCAACAGCTGAAGCAACTCCATCAACAAGCGTTGACCAAGGAAAATCAGCGGAAATAAAAACTGTCAATCCCGAAGATGGAACGGTAAAATCAGAAAATGAAATGAAAACTTCGACCCGCTTTTGGATTACTCTGCTAATCCTTGTTATTGCTGCTGGCGCCGCTTATGGCGGATATTATGCCTATCAATGGTGGACTACTAAACCAAAAAAAGAAAAAGTTAAAGTAAAAAAACCGACTCCTCCTACTCCGAAATCAACAGAAAAAGGCGGTCGCTGGTAGGTAAATAAACTCTAAATCTCAAATCCTAAATACTAAACAAATCCAAAATTCAAAGTATCCAAATTGTTAAACAGTTTAGCATTTAGATACTAGTGCTTAGAGCTTGAAGAAACCCCGAAGCAATTCGGGGCTTCTTTTTTATGATATAATATCATCATAATGAAGGAAAAGACTAGAAAAGTTTTTGATTTTGTCGTTTCTTGGGCAGCCAAAATTATTATTTTGGCAGTAATTGTTTATATTCTTTTTAGTATCGGTCGCTCTATTTGGAAAAATTGGCAAGTCAATCAAAAAATTAAAAACTACGAAAATTCAATTAAGACGCTTGAGGAACAAAATAATTATCTGAAAAATCAGTTAGTATATATGCAAACAGATGTTTTTAAAGAATTAGAAGCCAGAAGCCGCTTGGGATTGAAAAAACCTGACGAAAAAATGATCTTGATACCGGAAAATGCCAGCAGTACAAAAACTCCCGCTCCTAAAAATAATAATAGCGAAAACGGAGGTTCGTCTGAGAATCTGCCCAATCCCAGCAAATGGTGGAAATATATATTGGGAAAATAATCTTACGGAATTTTTAATTTAAAATTTTTAATTTTTATTGAATTTTCAATGACTTAATTTTTAAACATTACAAAATTAGACATTATATAGAAATTAAGAATTAAACATTAGAAATTAGTTGAGTCTGAAGTTTGACTAAACGAACTTATTTTGTTATAATTTTTTTGATATCGCGGGGTGGAGTAGTGGTAACTCGCGGGTCTCATAAGCCCGAGATCGTAGGTTCGAATCCTACCCCCGCTACCAATTCCAAAATTTTTCGAATTGCATTCTCAAATTTTGTTCATGGTAAACCAAAATTTTGGAATTGTCCTGAAATGAAATTGAGATTGTAAATCGAAAATTTCATGAAGGGCAGAATATTAAACATTTTATGTATTATACTTATATTTTAAAATGTAAAGATAACTCGTATTACGTTGGGTCAACCGAAAATTTAAAAAATCGTCTAAAAACGCACAATCTCGGCAAAGGCGCCAATTATACCCTAAAGAGATTACCTTGTTTTATGGTATGGTTTAAAGAGTTTTCCTCTAGAAATGAAGCTGTCAAAGAAGAACTGCGAATTAAAAAGATAAGTAGGCAGAAAAAAGAAAAACTCATTTTTTCACCAGGCACAGTTTGGGAACATTTCAAGGGGAATAAATATATTATAATTGAAGTATTTGGTGATTTAATCTGTTATTGCGATAATAATTTGTGGAAAGATTTTTTAAGAAAACAAAAGCTAGATGGAGAAGAAATTCAAGTGTGGTTAAGAAATAAATCACAATGGTTAGATATTAAAGAAATTAATAATAAAAAATTATTGAGGTTTAACTTAAGTGCAGATTAGTCTTAATAATCAAAATCGGACAGGGTTTACCTCGAAGTAAAATTGAGATTAGAAATCGATGATTTTACGAGAGGCTGTGTAGCTCAGCGGTAGAGCGCCGGCATCATAAGCCGTTGGTCGCTGGTTCAAATCCAGCCGCAGCCACCATTCGTTGTATTTTCGAGCCAAGCTCTCAATACAACTTCATGGCGAGCCAATTTTCTTAATAATTTAACCTTCCTTGCGGAAACAAACGAAAGGATGTATGCCGACAAATAATAATTTTGGTAAAAATTTCACAATAATTATAATAGTTATCCTTCTAGGGCTTTTGGCTTATAGTTTTTGGGCGCCAAAAACAGCTAAACCGCAAGAATCCAACATTACCGACATTGCGCAAAAAGTAAACAAAGGCGAAATCGATTCAATTACGGTTGAAGGAAATCAAATTACCGCCAAAGTAAAAAACGATGGCGAGCTAAAAGCCTACAAAGAAAGCGGAATTGGATTAAATGAATATGGAATTACGCCTGATAAAGTGCAGGTTAATATTCAAAATCCTGATAAGGGAGCTTTTTGGTCAAGCCTTCTGTCTTTAATTTTGCCGATAATTTTAATTGCTATTTTCTTTTTTTGGATTGTTCGCAGTGCCCAAGGTGCTAATGTAAAAGCCATGTCATTTGGCAAAACCTCGGCTCGTGTTTTCGGCAAAGGCGAGACAAAAATTACTTTTGCCAATGTCGCCGGCGCCAGAGAAGCCAAGGAAGAATTACAAGAAGTAGTTGAGTTTCTAAAACATCCCGCCAAATTCAAACAATTAGGGGCGGAAATACCAAAAGGCACAATTCTATTTGGCCCTCCCGGCTGTGGCAAAACACTCTTAGCTAAAGCTGTGGCTGGCGAAGCCGGCGTCCCTTTCTTTTCTCTTTCTGCTTCCGAATTTGTCGAAATGTTTGTCGGCGTTGGTGCGGCTAGAGTTCGGGACTTATTCCAAAAGGCTAAACGTAATGCGCCGTGCGTAATATTTATTGATGAATTAGATGCGGTCGGCCGCCAGCGCGGTGCAGGATTAGGTGGTTCTCATGATGAACGTGAGCAAACCCTAAATCAAATTTTAGTCGAAATGGATGGCTTCGAAACAGACGCTCGGGTTATTGTCATTGCCGCTACCAATCGACCAGATATTTTAGATCCCGCCCTACTTCGCCCAGGTCGCTTTGACCGACGCGTTGTTTTAGATTTACCCGACCGCAAAGACCGTGAAGAAATATTAAAAATTCATGCTAAAAACAAACCATTGGTTAATAATTTGGATTTTACTAAAATTGCTGCTGGTACTCCCGGTCTTTCGGGCGCAGATTTAAAAAATATTGTTAATGAAGCGGCAATTCTAGCAGCTAGGAATAATAAAAAAGAAATTATCCAACATGATTTTGATGAAGCTATTGAAAAGGTAATGATCGGACCAGAGAAAAAATCGCGCTTGCTGTCTGATAAAGAAAAGAAAATTTCTGCTTATCACGAATCTGGCCATGCTATTATTGGCAACTTATTGCCAAACTGCGATCCAATTCATAAAGTCTCTATTGTCTCCCGCGGCATGGCTTTGGGCTATACCTGGAGCTTACCAGAAGAAGATAAACACCTTTATTCGCAAAGCAAATTTAACGATGAGATTAGCCAACTTTTGGGCGGTTGGGCGGCAGAAAAAATAATTTTTGGCGAAACCACCACCGGCGCTCAAAATGATCTTAAGCGCGCCACTAGGATCGCTCGCGATATGGTAACTATTTATGGCATGAGTAATTTAGGGCCAATTGCCTTAGGCGAAAGAGAAGAATTGGTATTTTTAGGCAAGGAGCTAGGCGAGCATAAAACTTATTCGGAAAAAGTCGCTGCGCAAATTGACGAAGAAATTTCTCGCTTAATCGAAACCAATAAGCTGCGCGCCCTGGATATTTTAAAAAAGAATAAAAGGATTTTAGATAATTTAGCTAATAAACTCTTAAAAGAAGAAACTATCGAAACTAAAGAGTTTAAAAAGTTATTTAATGAAAAATAAAGTACTCTATATAATTTCCGATCATAATTTTGGCGGCGGTAGTCGCCATCTTTATGATTTAATTTGTGGTTTGAATAAAAAAATATTTGCGCCGATTTTAATATCTATTCCCTCGCCTATTCTAGACCGACTGAAAAATAAGATAAAAACTTATACAGTTGAAATGAAATCGAGGCTCGATTTTAATGCCATAAAGAAAATACGCGAAATTATCAAGTTAGAAAAACCGGATATTATTCATTTGCATTCTACCCGGGCAGAAATTTTAGGCACCATGGCGGCAAAAAACCTAGGTATTCCCATTATCTATACCGAGCACTTGTTTACTGATGAATATATCGCCGATAATAAACTGATTAATTTTTATCAAATTATGGCCTTCAAACATTTAGCAAAATACATTACTCAAGTCGTTGCTGTATCTGAATCAGTAAAACAGTATTTTATTAATAAAAAAATATTTTCTGCAAATAAAATCGAAGTAATTTATCACGGAATTGATACCAATAAATTTTTTCCTGCCATAAAAAAACATAGTAATAGTCAAATTATAGTTGGCTCAATCGGAACGTTAACGCACATTAAAGGTTTCAAATATTTGATAAACGCGGTGCAAAATATTGATAACGTAAAATTGGAGATTATGGGTGTCGGCGCTGAGCTAGAACACTTAAAAAAACTAGATGTGAATAATAAAACAAAATTTTTAGGTTATATCAACGATCCGCAAAAAATTATGAATCAATGGGATATTTACGCCCAACCATCGCTTTCAGAGTCTTTTGGTCTAGGTTTGGCAGAAGCCATGGCACAAGGCTTACCATCCATCGCGACAAAAACCGGTGGGATGCCAGAGCTAGTTGGCGATGCGGGAATTTTAGTAGAACCCAAAGATACAAAAACCTTAACAGATGCTATAATAAAATTAGCCCAAAATCCGAAATTATGCCAAAAATTAGGCAATCAAGCGCGCATAAGAATTATCAAAAATTTTAGCCTCCACAATATGGTTAAAAAAACGGAAAAATTGTATGAAAAAATTATTACAACAAGCACTAAGCTTAAATAATTTACGCAAAGTCATCGGCTTAGAAATTTTTTGGTCGGCTATTAAAAGCAATTTGAATTTGCAAATCCTTGACAATCCTCAATCGCTCTTGCCGCCAAGTCACTTTCACCGCAAGATATTATTTCTGTCTCCTCACCCGGACGATGATGTTTTTGCCTGCGGCGGCACAATCTATAAACATACCAAAGCTGGCGATAAAGTTACGGTTTTGTATTTATGCGATGGCTCTAAGGGTAATTTAAAAGGCATTCGCGACAGTTCGCTAATCAGTAAGCGGAAAAAAGAAGCCCAGGCAAGCGCGGAAATTATTGGTATAGAAGAATTAATTTTTTGGAGCTATAAAGACGGAAAATTGGAATCGAATTCAATTGCCTTAAAAGGCTTAAAAACATTAATCGATGAATTAAAACCGGAAATAATTTATGTTCCCAGTTTTTTAGACAATCATCCTGATCATCGCGCCACAGCCGAGATATTATATCGTGTGTTAAAAAACAATACCGATTTAAAAACATTAATTGCTATGTATGAACTTTGGACACCCTTTTTCCCTAATCGCTTAATAGATATAAGCAATGTTATTAACATTAAAAAAGAAGCGATCAATGCCCATATAACCCAATTGAAATCGCGCGGCTACGAAAAAGTGGTTTTGGCTTTAAATCAATATCGGGCAGAAATAAATAATATTAAAGGTTATGCTGAGGCTTTTTTTGTCTCCAATCCTGCGATATTTAAAAAATTATTTGAGATTATAAATATTGTAAAATAATATTTTGTCTTGTAATTATTTATAGAGCTGCGGGATCGTCTAACGGCAGGACGCGACCCTCTGGAGGTCGTTATCTTGGTTCGAATCCAAGTCCCGCAGCCCTGTAAATAATAGAAAAAATCATTTAAACTTTATAATTATTAAAAGTTAATATTATAATCTTTAACTAATTTAATTGGAATATATAAAACCGCCTATTCTATCAGGTGGTTTTATATTGACAAACCTATTATATTTTGTTACAATATTTCGTCAGCACATTAACAACAAAAAAAACTTAAATCTCCTACTGTGTCTGTAAATTAATTTTATAGATAGAATCGGAGATTTAATAAAAGGAGGAATTGTAATGAATTTTGGAGATATTACGCCCGAAATAATGGAAAAGTTAAGCAAAAAAACGCTAAGTCTCTACAATTCAGACCAAACTAGAAAATTTTCGGTTGTTGCAATAATTTGCAACAAAATACCCCTGCTTTCAGTGATAACCCATTTCGAGAACATGTCTATCGCAAACAGCGTGTTTAAAGACGAAGTTTATTTTATTATTGAAACCAAATTAGCTTATGTAGCCATAAATGCTACCACAGTACTGAAGGGGGAAAATAACAACTTGGATTCTTTAGTTTTAGATTTCGTTGATATCTTCTTAAGGCGTGAAGAACAAGATGGGCTTGATGGAACAGAAACTATACTCGCAAAAAACATGTTGGAAAACCGTTCTCTAATAATAATTCCGAAATCCGAACTGACAGAAGCATTAAATGCAAGCCGTAAACAGATACTCGATAAACAAGCCGAAGAGGTAATGAGTGCTATGTTCGATGGACAATTATACATACATCTTACTGAAGCAACAATCGAAAAAACTCCCGAAGAATTTTGCGCAATTTTAAGCTATTATCGAGAATCTCATCTGAGATTAGAACCGATACCAGGCGCGTATTTTATCCCTCTTATCCAAAAAGGGATTTATGACGATGAGTTGCCTGGGATGTTCGATGATGAAAAGATGTTCTTCGATGACGAAAAGATATTCAATGGCAAAGAAACATTCGAAGAAGACGAAGACTATCCTTTCGAATTTCTCACAGACATAAGACGCCAACCAGAAGAACATGAGAAGGAGAGACTTAATTCCTTAGCTAAACTCTTTCGTTTTCTGGAAAACACCATGATTTGATTTTAGAGCCCCCAATATTGGGGGCTCTGCTTTTATCTATAGCATGACATTTTCATCACAAAAAAGATTGATTTACAGATTACCTTAATCTATAATGAATATAGTTTTTGGTTATTTTATATATCATTATGAACAATTCAGAACTGTTACAACCAAATCCCAATGATATCAATCTTAATAAAGAACCGCTCGAAAATAACTCACAAAAAGAGATATCGAAAGCTCTCCTTGAATATGGTTGGGAACATTACCAAACATACACTACCATCAAAAATAACGAGCGTAGCTCTTTAGAAGAAATTATTCGTAAAGCCAACGAAGATTCTGATCGATCTACCAAAATTGATCCGAACTTGATAGAAAGAGCTAATAAGCTACTAATTGGCCAGAAAGATGCTGAAATAGAAGCTGCTTTTGTGCATCAAAATACTGATTTGAATGGATTGCTATGCGCAAATCGGCCAGATGAGAAAAAACGACAAAAAATTATTAATGTTTTCTTAAAGAATCTCGACTATAATAATGCGGTTATGCGTTCAGAAAAACAAGGCATTGAATTTAGTGGCTTTGAACAAGACTCGGATTTATATGAAGCAAAAAATTATCTACATAGCGTTTTTTCTCAACAATTACTAGATAAATGCTTAATTTCGAAAATTAGTTATCAGTCGGAAATCGTTTTGGTTGGAATTAAACACCTAGAATTTTTACTTCCGCTTAATAAATATCAAGAATGGAAAGGAAATATGCCTCAGGTTCAAGAATATAAATTCCGAGCAAGAAATCTAGAAATTTGGAACGATTTTACTAGAAAATATATGACCTTGCCAATATATCTTTATCGATTCATTGATGAAAACCCTAAACAGTTAAATTATCTTAAAGATGTTCCTGAGCAAGAAAAAATGCGTTTATATAAAATTGGCACAATATGCCATGAAATTGGACATAATATTTATTATTATTTAATGGATGAGACCAAAAGGAGTTTGTGGCGAGAACTAATCAATAAAGACCAGATACATTTGACTCAATATTCCAAACAATATACCACCGGGACGTGGGGGAAACAAACGGATTATAGCGAAGAATTTGCCGAGGCCATTAGGTTGAAAACTACTGTTCCCCAATATTTACAAGAAGAATTTTCGAAATTAAATGAGTTTTTGATTCTTTATTTTCCCGAGATAAATAAAAGTCGCAGTTAAATATTTTAACAAATTCTATGGTGTTTATGAGCGGTATGGGTTAAATTAACTTTTTTAGGCGGGCAGGCACTTAACTTCTGGTAGGCCTCTATAATATCGTCATAGAGAATTTCAATCATTTCTCGGCTGAAATTTTCTTTCACAACTATTCTCATAATAACAATTTTCTGGGCATTTGGCGGTAAAGAGTAAGCGGGAATTATCCAACCTTTTTCGCGTAGTTTTGCAGTTAAATCGTAGAGTGTAAAATTTTCTTCTTTTTTTAGTTTCACAGCAACAACCGGTAATAATTGGTCGGGATTTAAAGACTCAAAATAATTGCTGGAGATAATTTTTTTAGCTAAATATTTAGCATTTTCTACAATATTGGACATAATGCGCGCATATCCCTCTTGCCCAAGCCGTAAAAAATTATAATATTGAGCAATTACCGTTGAACCTCCGCGAGAAAAGTTTAATGTATAAGTAGGCATTTCGCCGCCAAGATAATTAACTTTAAAAACAATATCTTCCGGCACATCAGCTTCATCGCGAAATACCAGCCAGCCAAGCCCTGGATACACTAAACCATATTTGTGGCCCGAAACATTGATGGATTTAACTTGTTCAAGCCGAAAATCCCACTTAATATTTGGATAAATAAAAGGCGCAATAAAACCACCGCTGGCGCCATCAACATGAATCGGAATATCCCAACCTGTATTCTTTTTGATTTTAATTAAAAGTTTATTAATTCCTTCGATATCATCGTGCTGGCCAGTAAAAGTTGTGCCTAAAATTGTACCCACGCAAATCGTATTTTCATCAATTAGCGGCTCTACTTCCTTGGCTGATATTATGTATCTATTTTTTTCCATTGGAATAATCCTGGGTTCAACATCAAAATAACGGGCGAATTTATCCCAACAGACGTGGACATCGGCGCCAAAAACAATATTTGGTTTATCATATGATTTGCCGGCTTTTTTCCGGCGATTCTTCCATGTCCATTTATGCGCCAAAAGCCCCAACATAATAGCTTCTGATGATCCGATAGTTGCCGTTCCCACCGAGTTGCATTTTTCCGGACTATTGAATAATCGCGCCATCATATTCACTAAACGTTCGTGAATAATTTCTGTTTGCGGGTATTCGTCGTGGTCGATAAAATTCTTATTATTGCTTTCGGCAATAAGTTTGTCAGCTTCAGGCTCCATCCAAGTTGTGCAGAAACTGGCCAAATTCAATGACGGATTACCGTCCATATTTAATTCATCATGAACTAATTGATAAGCGGCATCAGCCGGCATTTCTTTTAGAGGTATTTCATATTTGGGAACATCTTGCCTAAAATATCTCGTACTATAAGTGCTGGCATGACCTTTTTGCGTTTCATTTATTTTTTTTAGGTTCTTCTTTTTATGAAGCATAACCCCTCCTTATTTAACTAAATAGAACTTGCCTTTTTATTCAAACTCAATTTTTTTCTTCCATGATGGTTTCCTTAAACGAAAGATTATAAAAGGAAACGACATCAATGCTATAAAACCAATCGATAAGAATAATTCATAAAACATGAGGTTACCCGACGGAAGCTGGGCAGGGGGAATAAAACCCAATATTATTGCCGAAAGACAAGCTAAAATACCCAAACCAGCAAAAATCCACATCCCTGCGTTTCCCCCGGGAACTTTATATGGCCTTAGTGTGTTTGGTTCACTATAGCGCAATTTAATTGCGGCTAAGAACATAATTATATAGACACTAAGATAGAGCAAGGCGGCTAAATCAGTTAAAATCCAAAAGGAGCTGGAAACTGAAGGCATAAATAAGAAAACTAAAGAAATTATTGAAACGATAATACCTTGAAAAATCATAATATGAGTAGGCATATGATTTTTATTCATATATTGAAAAAGTGGCGGCAGATCTCCGTTTTGCGCGGTAGCTAAAAGACCACGGCTCGGGCCGGCTATCCAAGTACTTACTTGCACAATCATTCCCGGAGCAGCTAAGATGGCAATAATCGGAATAGCCCAAAGCATATGAAATTTATTGAAGACTGCATAAAAAGTCTGCATTATGCCGGCCGTAAGACTAATTTCTGAGTGAGGCAAAATAATAGCAATAGATAAAGATCCAAGTAAAAATATTGCGATAACCATAAGTGCGGAAACAAAGATTGCTTTAGGATAATCTTTCTGAGGATTATGCACTTCTAACGCATGGACTCCCGATACCTCCATGCCAGCAAAAAACAGAAACATGCCTGTTAAAAATACGATATTTTGAATATTGCTAAGGTCGGGAATTAATCCTTTGAGATTAAAAGTAATCTGCGATGCTTCGCCTGTAAACAGCCATAACAAGGCTAAAATTATCAAAATTGCTCCAGGCAAAATAATTCCTAGCATCGTACCGATTGTAGAAATCATACCAGAAAGCTTCATGCCGCGAAAATTAATCAATAGCGCTCCCCAGTAAACAACAAGAATTATTCCCAACGTAAAGAATTTATTTTCGGCCAAAGCGGGATTAATTAAATACGCAATCACCGCTGCAGTAGCCGCTAAAGCAGTGGGATAAAAAACTAGATTCTGCACCCATTGAAGACAGATTGCAATAAAACCCCATTTTTCGCCAAAAGCCTGACGTACCCAAGCATAAAGACCTCCTCTTTTAGGCCATGCTGTGGCCAGTTCTGCGGAAACCAATGACACCGGCACTAAAAATAAAAGTACTGCCACCAAAAGAAAAAATACAATTGATAAGCCATACTCGGCCATCATTGGCAGCCCTCTTAAACTGCAAATAAGGGCAACGTTGATCATTGCCAAAGTAAATACACCCAAAACTTTGTTAGCTTTGGTAATTTTTTCCGTCATTTTCCCTCCAATTAGTCTCTAGTTATGAAAAAGTAAAAAATAGTATTATAATTTTCGGGAATTAAATTATGAAATACAAATTAAGATCGTGATTTTGAGGAGGAAAATGAGTTTAAATCCGAAAATTAAAATAATGCCGCCAAGGCTCACTAATAATCCCAGCTGGGATGTGATTATTACTCAAACCACGCCCCTACTGTCTTTTTTTAATGCTGATGACCAAAATAAAATTAAAAATTATGAAATACAAATTGACAAATCAAATACATTTAATTCAAAAAGCTTAATTACTTTTGACGATGTGGTTTATGGCAATAAATTCATAACCGGTAAAAAAATTGATAAAAAAAACGAGCTGTCAGACAAAACGCAATACTGGTGGCGGGCGCGTGCAATTTCCCCAAAAGGGCAAAAAAGCGAGTGGGCAGTTTCAAGATTTTTTGTTGACATAGAATCTGATAAAAATTTTTTAAATCTCTCTAGGGCGAAAATCCACAAGATTGAAGTCTCTGAGGGATATAATGCCAAAAATATCGTAGACTGGGATGACCCGGGATTAATAACTTTTTGGCAAAGCCCGCCCCCCGGCGAAAAACAACAATGGATTAAATTTGATTTAAAACAACCTACCGAAATTTCCCGCGTCTGGATATTATCCAATCCTACCGATAAAGATGGGTGGCTAAAAAATTTTTACTTTGAATCCAGCAATGATAGCAAAAATTGGCATCGCATAAGCAAAACGACAATTAAAAATAACGATACTTTTCGAAATATTATTGATTTTAAAGCAATCAAGGCCAGATATGTTCGTCTGGTAATTAATGATTTTATTGGCTATGCCGCCCAAATTAATGAAATTATTCTTTATACCCCTGCCAAACCTCAGTCTTTCAAAGTGCCGCAAACTGACTATGTTCTGGTCGTTGGCAACGAACATAATGGTTTTACCTTTACAAATTTAGCAAAGCACATAGAGAGTCTGGATTTAAATTTAAAAACGGTGACAATTCCTTATTTTGCTATTTCTCAAAAAATATTGGAAAACTTACCTAAAAAACCTTTGGCAATAGTGCTAAGCGGCAATAACGCCGATTATCCTAACCTGCCAATGTTTGAACATAATGGCGAATTTGAGATTATCAGAAAAAGTAATATCCCCATCTTGGGTATTTGCGCCGGACACCAGTTTCTAGCAATGGCTTATGGCTATAGTCGGGCCAGAAACATGGGCTGGTCAGATATTTCGGCGATTAAGCCAAAAACTAAAATGAGTCATATTAGAATACTTAAACAAGATCCAATATTTAAAGGCGTACCAAATAATTTTACTGCGCCAGAGATTCATAGCTGGGCCGTAGCTGAGCCGGCCGAAGAATTTGAAATAATCGCTCAATCCGATTATATTCAAGCGCAAAAAAGCAAAAAACGATTAATTTATGGGATTCAATTTCACGCTGAAATTAATGTCAGCTACAATCAAGGCAGTCCAATTATAGAAAATTTCTTAAAGCTAGCCAAAAACAGTCAAGCTTCATTATGATATTCATTATTGCTCTGGCAACAATTTGCTCCACATTTTTAGGCGGATTATTTGCAATTCGCTTCAAAGACAAACTGCATTTAATTTTAGGCTTTAGCGCCGGCGCGGTTATCGGCGTAGCTTTTTTTGATTTACTGCCCGAATCAATAACCTTAGCAACTAAGTCATATACTCTAGAATTGACTGTAACATGTATTGCCATCGGCTTTGTGGTTTTTTTGATATTAGACAGATTATTTTCTTTGCATTTACACGAAGATAATGATTGTCAAAAATCGAGTCATCGAGGAAAAATTGCCGCAGCAACCTTGGCTTTTCATAGTTTTCTAGATGGCCTGGGTATAGGGTTAGCGTTTAAAATTTCTCCAACCATCGGCTGGATTGTAGCGGCTGGCGTATTGGCGCATGATTTTTCCGACGGCATTAATACGGTAAATATGATTTTAAAAAATCGCGGCAAAAAAAACGAAACCTGGTGGTGGCTAACCATCGATGCCCTGGCGCCGGCTTTAGGTGTAATAATGGCAATGTTTTTAACTATCAGCGAATCGACCCTGGGTTTGATTTTAGCCATATTTACTGGTTTTTTCCTCTACATTGGCGCTAGTGATTTAATTCCCGAAAGCCATCACCGCCATCCTACTATCTGGACAACTATAATGACGGTTTGTGGTATAGTTGTCTTGTACCTTGCGGTCCGTTTCGCAGGATAAAATAATATAAGGGAGACATTATGAAGACAGAAATTATCGCCACGATTGGTCCAGCCAGCGACAATTTTCCGACCTTAAAAGAGATGGTTAAAGCCGGTATGAATATTATCCGTCTCAATACCAAATATGGATCGTTAGAAGAGTATTTAAATGTAACCAACTCTCTACGAAAAATCGATGGTATTAAAATTATGTATGACATTAAAACCGACGATTTACTGCCGTGGTTAAAAAATCAAGAATTTGACTATCTGGCAGTTTCTTTTGCCGAAACCGCTAAGCAAATAAAAAAATACCACGATTATTTTGATAAAAAAATAAAAATCGTCGCCAAAATTGAATCAAAAAAAGGCATTGATAATATCGATAGTTTAATTGATGCCGCTGATGGTATTATGGTTGCCCGGGGTGATTTGGGTAGCCACATATCTTTGGAGGACGTGCCGATATTTCAAAAGTTAATTATTAAAAAATGTAATGCCAAGAAAAAATTTGTTATCACGGCCACCGAAATGCTACTTTCGATGGTTGATAAGCCGGAGCCGGAACGGGCCGAGGTAAGCGATGTGGCCAATGCAGTTTTAGATGGTTCTAACGCCGTAATGCTTTCCGAAGAGACTTCGATCGGACAATATCCAGCTTTAACAGTAAAAACTATGGCCAGAATCATTTCTGAAACCCTCAAAAACAAAAAACTGCTTAAATAATTCTAATTTACTCACCAAATATTTAATCAATATAAGCTCAATGGGTCGATCCAACCGGAAAGTTGGGATTGATTTTGCACATAACCGCGGATGTCAGTTCTGATATCGGAAAGAACGGCAAAATGGAGATGACGGCGCTCGCCGTCGGTCTCCGAGCTATAACCAGTGCCTAAAACAGCCAGTTGTTCACCATTTTTATATATTTGCCCCACATTAGGCAGACTAGACGGACGAATATGGCCGTATAATACGTTATGCTCTTTGCCATCAATACTAGCTTGAATTACAAATACGCCGCCGTAACCGGAGGCTCTTTCACTTAGTACAACCTTACCGTCAACGATAGCATAAACAGGCACATCTGCACTTATGTCCTGATATTCAACGTCAACTCCAGTATGATAGCCGGTAAATCGTTCTGGCTGAACCGGGGATGTTTGCGGAGTAATGTATATGCCAAATGGCTTTTTAGTAATACGCGCCTTAAAATCAGCAATAGGAATTGCGAGTTGATTGGCTGATATGGGAGTTTGACTAGGAGTTATTGATTGAGCGCTAGTCGCGGTTGGCTGCGATGGTTCAACTGAAGGTTGGCTGGTTGGTGTTGGGCTGTTAGTGCTAATTACTGGTTGATATTTTTGGTAAATAAAGTAGCCGCTGATTACTAGTCCTATTACCAAGATGATTGAAATAATCATCCAATATTTTTTCATTTTTTTCTTCCAGTTGTTTTACCAAATCTGTCCGCTTTATTTGCTAAAAGGATGCAATAATTTCCACCAAAATGGAGCAATATTAAGCTTATTTTCCAAAACTGTCGGCACGGAAATTTCGGTCGGGCCCGCAACTATTTTTAGGTTGCCTACTTCAGCATTTTTTGCTTGCGATTTATTAAGTTCGCTAAAATTGTTTTTAAATGTTATTTCTTCTTTATTGGTAACTAAAATATTAACATCGTTTTTAGCTAAAATATTAATGTTTTTGCCCCAAGGAGTTTGGTATTGACCAATAACTTGATTGGCTTTAATTATATTCATAAATTGCAGAGAATTTGTGTTATTTAAATAAAAATTTCTGGTATCATTTAAAACTTGCGCGCGGTTGGGGGCACCCAAAATAGCTAAAATTAAAGTTGTTTCTCGGCCGTCAATAGTTTGTTTGGCTGCAGAAAGCAAGCAACCGCCAGCTTCGTTGGTGTTACCGGTTTTAATGCCGATTACGCCGTTTTTCCCAAGTAGGGTGTTGTAATTATTGGTCACTCCAATAACCGGCAACTCGACCTGCGCTTGGTTTACTATTTCTGCCAAAACCGGGTTGGCTAATATTTTTTCGCCAATTACTATTAAATCCGAGGCGCTGCTGACGCTCTGTGGCGAAAGTCCGCTTGCATCGGCAATATGAGTATTTTTTAGATTCAAATTCGCCACAAAATCATTGGCATATTTGAGATAATTTTCTATAGAGCCAAAAACCCAAATAGCTAAAGTGTCGGCAATATTATCGCCAGAAGGTATTAAAAGTCCCTGAAGAAGCTGATACTCAGTTAATTGGTCATTTAATTTTATTGGCATTACCGAACCATTTTGCGCCAAATTGCTTTTGTACAGATCAATATCGTTTTGTGTAATAATATATTTTTCTCCTGATTCGCCACGATTGAACGGTTTTTCTTTAAGTACGCAAAGCGCCAGAATGGTTTTGGCAATAGAAGCAATAGGCGCGCTTTTTTGCTCATTATCGGTCGCAATTAATCCCTGGCTAGTGGCGCCAACTGCCGATTGTCCATATGCCGGCCAAGATATGGCCGGCATATGGACAATCT
>JAMDBS010000182.1 GCA_023487325.1 Patescibacteria group bacterium | reverse complement strand
TAGCTATTCTTTTGCCTATGGACAAAAAATATACCCCAATGTTTTGATCTCGGGAATCAATATGGGCGGGCTTAAGCCAGAAGAGGCTAAGGCAAAATTAGAGGCAAAAATCCAGCAAGTAAAAGACGAAAAAATTGTTTTTTCTTCAGATAAAATAAATAAAAACATCAGCCCTCAAGATTTGCAGATTGCTTATCAATCGGATATTTCTGTGAATCGTGCCTACAAAATTGGTCGTGAAGGAAATTTTTGGCAGCAATCTTTGCGAAAATTGGCCCAAATTTTTTCTAAAACCAATCTCTTAGCTGCTTTTCAGCTTGATAGAAGCCGTTACAACAATGTTATCAGCGAATTTGGGGAAAAAATAGATCTTGCTTCCCAAGACGCTTCTTGTCAATTGGATAATAATCAAGTAAAAATTATTCCGGAGCGCCAAGGACAAAAACTGGATATTGATCAATTGGAGAATAATTTTAATGACACAGTGGGCGGACTCAAGGCCCAGAGGGAAATAAAACTTGTAGTGGTGTCTTTGTATCCGGAGATTAATGCCAATCAGGCAGAACTGGCAAAAAAGAAGTTTGAATTGGTGCTGGCCCAGCCAATAGTTTTTTTGGCCAATGATATCAAAATAAAATTAGAAAAAAAGGATTTGATAGATTGGCTGGAGTTTGTAGCCAAATCAGAAGCAGGGGGCAAAAAAATATTAGACATTGCTTTGAATGAAGTCAAAATCAAAAAATATAGCGAATATTTAGCCAGCAAAACTGATCAGCAAGCGCAAGACGCCAAGCTAACCATTTCTGGCGGCAGAGCCACGGTCTGGCAGAAAAGCCAGACAGGCTTTAGTTTGAAAAAAGATGAGACAGTTAAATTAATCGCTGATACAATTTTAGCCAGCTCTCAAGTGGCCGGAATTAATTCAGAAAAAACAGATTTTCAGGAAGTGGCCCTGAAATTGCCTATTGATACCACCAACCCGGCCATTAGCGAAGATCAAATCAATAACTTAGGCATTAAAGAATTAATTGCTTCTGGCACCACCAATTTTAAAGGCAGTCCTGCCAATAGAATTTATAACATCAAATTGGGCACTGAACTTTTTAATGGCGCAATTATAAAACCCGGGGAAGAATTTTCCACAATGGGACAATTAGGGTCAGTTTCCGAAGCTAGAGGTTTTAAAAAAGAACTGGTTATTAAAGAAGATCGCACAGTGCCGGAAGTCGGCGGCGGCCTTTGCCAAGTTTCCACTACTTTATTTAGAGCCGCCCTCAATGCCGGCCTGGAGATTACAGAGCGTTCCAATCATAAATATCGCGTTTCTTATTATGAACCGCCAGTGGGGCTGGATGCTACTATCTATGACCCTTCGCCGGATCTAAAATTTATCAATAATACTTCAGGCTATATTTTAATTCAATCCAGTGTTTCCGGCTCTAAAATTACTTTTGATTTTTACGGCACCAAAGATGGCCGCGAGGTTTATATTTCCGATCCGGAACTTTATGAATATGTAAATCCGCCGGAGCCGCAATATATTGATGACCCCTCATTGGCCCCGGGTGAAGAAAAATACAAAGAAAAAGCCCATCAGGGAGCCAAGGCCAAAGTTAATTATGTGGTAAAAAGGGATGGCAAAGAGATCAATAAACAAACATTTTATTCAAAATATGTGGCTTGGGGCGCGATTATTTTGCGCGGTCCAGGTGAAGCTCCAAAAGAAGAAAACCCTCAGCCACAGCCAACGCAATCAGAATCAGCCCAGCCCTCGTCCTCTCCCAGCCAAACGCCTACTTCATCTGCCAGCCCCAGTGCGACCTAAAATTGATAATATTTCGTTCGGATATCGCCTCACTTTCGGCCTACCTAACCTGCCTAGTCCTTCGCTTGCCTTCACAAAGTTTACTTTGATTTCGGCTGCGCTCCGGACACCGGCACTTCGTTCGGCAATAATCCTCACTCAATTTACCAAATTAAAATAGCACTAAAAATCTTTTGCGGCTTTGATAAATTCCGCAAATATCGGATGTGGCGCCAGAGGTCTGGATTTGTATTCAGGATGACCTTGAGTAGCTATAAAAAATGGATGAGTTTTTGACGGCAACTCAATCATTTCCACAAAGAAATTATCTGGTGAAACTCCGGAAATCACCAAGCCACTTTTTTCTAAAATAGTTCGATATTGGTTGTTAAATTCAAACCTGTGGCGATGTCTTTCGGAAACAATTCTTTTTGCGGGATTTGTCCAAACATCGTATTTATTATATATTTTCTCGACCAGAGTATTTTTTTTAATCACACAGTCAAATGACCCTAACCTCATAGATGTACCAACGCCTTTAATAGTTTGGTATTTTTTATTAAAAGGGATGCTGTGAATAATCTTGTATCTTGCTTGAGGATTTACTTCTTCGGTGGCAGCGCCTTTTAGCCCGGCCACATTTCTGGCGAATTCTACGGCGGTCAACTGCATGCCATAACACAATCCCAAGTAGGGGATTTTATGCTCTCTAGCATATTTAATGGCTTTAATTTTTCCTTCAACTCCGCGGTTACCCCAGCCAATAGGTACAATTATTCCCTGAGCGTCTTTCAGTCTTTTTTCTACCTGATTTTCTTCTTTGTCGGAATTAATCAGTATTAAATTAATATCTACTTTATTATAAACACCGGCGTGTTTAATGGCTTCCATTAGAGCGTAGTAAGAATCAGTCATGGCTGAATCGCCAGTGGAAAAATATTTACCGACGATAGCGATACTGACCTTTTTTTTGTTTTTTTGTCTAATTTTTGCCACATATTCTTGCCAATCACTCAAATCAATTTTACCTTTAGCTTTCAGATGAAAAAATTTCAACAATCTATTGTCTAATTCCTGATTGTGCAAATGAATAGGGACTTGATAAATGCAATCTAGATTTTCGTTGGAAAATATATCTCTTGGATCAATGTTGAATTTTAGGGCGAGTTTGTATTTTCGCTGCGAGTCAGTGGGGAGCTCGCTTCTTATGACGATAAAATTGGCAAAAATACCCATGGACATCAGATTTTTTAGCCCAAACTGTGCTGGCTTGGTTTTGGGTTCGTTAATGTGTGGCGGCACGGGTACGTAGGTGACATGGATATGCGCAACTGGTTCGGAAAGAGCCAAAATTCTGGCAGCTTCATAATATAGGCCATTATTATTTTCATATTCGCCGACTGTGCCGCCAAGCTCTATTACCACAAAATCAGCATTTGTTTTTTTGCCTGCTTCTTTGTACCTACGGATAATTTCATTGACCACATGGGGGATTGGCTCAACATCTTCGCCCTCATATTTCATCTGCCGTTCATTGCCAATGACTGTTTGGTACAATTGCCCCATGGTCATAAAATTATCCCGACCAACTGGTTGGTTAAGAAACCTTTCATAATTACCCAAGTCAACATCTGCTTCCAAGCCGTCAAAACATAAAAATGGGTCACCATGTTCAATGGGGTTGATGGTGCCGAAATCAACATTAAGATTATTCTCGCATTTTATCGGGCAGACAGTGTAGCCATGCTTTTTTAGGAGCATGGAAACCGAAGCAGCAGTGATGCCTTTGCCCAAAGCACTCATCACCCCGCCGGAAATAAATATATATTTTATTTTTTTTGCCATTTCTTCTCCAAATGAATATTTCCTGCAGCAAGATCGCAGGAAACAATGTTTACTATCTAAACTTATCTTTTTTCAATGCCAATGTCAAATCACTTCCTAAAATCGGTCTAGGCGTGAAATGGGAGTAAACAGGTTTGAACTATTGACATATTATGGTAAAATATGGTAGGATAATTAGTCCTTTGAAAATCGAAATTTCCTTGGAGCCTAATTGGGTATAATTTGGAATTTATTTCCAGCTAGGCTCTAAGGAGAAATTCTGCAGAGCTAATTTGCCGGCGGGCTTACGCGAAAGGAGGTTGTCAGCTATGTCAAAAACTGTCGTCCTCAATCAGGCTCCCCACACGGTTATCGAGAAGGGCTTAGCAGTCCTAGGAAATCTTGGTGTGACTCCAAAGGATTGGGGTCGTAATGTGGTCACCAACCCAATCACCCGTGCTCGCGTTGCATCTGCAAATTAGCTCTGCA
>JAMDBS010000015.1 GCA_023487325.1 Patescibacteria group bacterium | reverse complement strand
GAATAAATGGTTGGATAGATTTACCACCCAACAGATACATTGCCAATAAGACCAAAAATACAGTCAAAGAAGTGTTTAATGATCTGGCTAGAGTTTGGTTGACGCTGTCATTGACGGTTTTTTCAAAATCAGCTCCCGGATGCCTTTTAAGATTTTCTCTGATTCTGTCAAATACCACAATAGTGTCATGAACAGAAAAACCCATAACTGTTAAAATGGCAGTGATAAATAATGGGTCAATCTCATAACCAAGAAAATGGCCGAGAATAGAGAATAGCCCCAGGGGAATAATAATATCATGAGCCAGCGCGGCAATGGTAGAAATACCAAAATGCCAGGAATTTGCCGGTTTTGGCACAGTTCTAAAAGCCCAAGCAACATAGAGGATAATGGCGGCCGCAGCAATGGCTATGGCAATAATAGCTTTTTTAGTCAAATCTTTGGAAACTGTTGGGCCGACTGTTTCTAGTTTTAGCTCTTGGCTCTCCCCTATCTTTTCAAATAAAATTGTTTTAACTTTCAACTCATTTTCTTTATTTAGCGGCGGCAGCCGCAAAATAATGCTCCCCTCCCCTGTTTTTTGCACAGTCAGGCCCTTGGCAAAATCAAGATTATTAAGTGCATTCTTCACCTCCTGGCTGGTCACATTTTTTGTAAATGCCAGCTCCATCAATGTTCCACCTTTAAAATCAATGCCTAAATTTAAACCCCAAAAAGCCAAAGCAAAAATGCTTAAAACAATTAAAATTCCAGAGATAGTAAACCAAATTTTTCTTTTACCGATTATGTTCATAAAAGCTTCGCTTTATCCTACGAATTACGAATTGTACGAATGTACGAATAATTCAATAAGCTCATTATTTAATAAATTTAGCTAATTTTGTTTGGCTGATCAAGCGTAAAAAATTTCTAGAAATTATGATAGCCGAAAACATGGAAACTATAATACCTATTGCCAAGGTGACGGCAAATCCTCTCACTAACCCAGTGGTGGTAAAATATAAAATTGCGCAAGTTATTAAGGAAGAAACATTGGAGTCGCGGATAGATGACCAGGCACGCTTAAAACCTTCCTCAATACTGGCACCAATAGTTTTGCCGTCTCGCAATTCTTCTTTCATTCTTTCAAAAATTAAAATATTGGCATCGACGGCCATGCCTATAGATAGAATAAAACCGGCAATGCCCGCCAAAGTCAAAGTGACTGGGATTAATTTAAATAGTGCCAAAACAATTAAACTGTAAATTGCCAGGGCGGCAATAGCAATTAAGCCCGGCAAGCGATAATAAGCAATCATAAATATAGCGATTAGAATAACCCCAATCAAGCCAGCAAAGACACTTTGTTTGACTGATTCTGCGCCCAAGGTAGCTTCAATGGTTCTTTGCTCAACTAATTGCACAGGCACCGGCAGAGCGCCGGCATTTAATAATTTGGCTAGATTGCGGGCTTCTGTGATATTAAATTTTCCAGTAATGACTGCTTTGCCGTCGGTAATTTCAGATTGTACGATCGGGGCAGAAATGATTTCATTGTCCAAAACTATAGCTACGGGTTTTTGCAAATTTTTCTTGGTAATTTCAGCAAAAAGTTTTTGGCCGTCTGCGTTAAATTCCAAGCTAACTTGGGGATCGTTGGTGGTTTGATCATAAGTGACATCGGCTCTTCTTAGATGTGCGCCAGTTAGTTGAGTGGGCTGCCAGCTGGCAGCCGAATTTAAATCTCCTGATGCATTGGCACTGGTTTCCCAAAAAGAAAGCTGGGCGGTTTTGCCAATAATGTTAATTGCCTGATTGATATCGGTTATGCCCGGTAGTTCCACAATCACGCTATCCTTATCCCCTAGCTTGGCAGATTGGATAACTGGTTCGGAAACACCCAAAGAATTAACGCGGCGATCAATAACGTCGATTACAGATTGGTTGGCTTGGGAGCGATCTTTTTGATCAACTTTGCTAGTATCTAACTCATATACCAAATGCGATCCGCCTTGCAGGTCCAAGCCTTCGTGAATCTTCAGCTCTTTCTGATAATTGCCAATTTTAATATCTGGTCCTGTGGGCCAGTCAACTACGCCAGCCAAAATGGCAATGGCGATAATTATGAAAAACGCAATCCAAACCTTTTTTCTCATGATTTATTCTGTATTAATCTCCACGAATCTATTTTTTTTGAATCATACAAATATTATTATTCGTAATATTCGTGTAATAAAATTAGTGGGATTTATTACTTTACAAATATTTCTCTCTCCCCTCTTCTTTCAGTATCTCAACAATTTTTTTAACATTATGCGATTGGTCTTTTCTGGAGACCAATAAGGCGTCTGGGGTATCAATGATGGCAATGTTATCTAATCCGATGGTAGCAATCAGTTTTTCTTTCGGGCCATAAACAAGACAATTTTTGGTATCCTTGTGCACCAGATTTGCCTTTATTACATTTTTATCATGATCTTGCTTATCTGTCAATTGATCATAGAGCATACTCCAAGAACCAATGTCGCTCCAGCCAAATTCTCCTTTGATGATTAAGACATTTTTGGGCTCGATCTTTTCCGCCACCGCATAGTCAATGGATATCTTTTCAGTTTTATGAAATTCTTTTTTAATAATCTGCTCTTGTGCTTTAATGTTTTTATGCTTAAATGCGCTAATGATTTTCTCTATCGGCTGATAGATACCGGGCGCATATTGCTTGTAAGCTTCAAGAAGTAGCTTAGGTGTCCACATAAAATAATTAGCATGCCAGAGATAATTGCCAGAAGCGATAAATTTTTTGGCTGTAGCCAAATCAGGTTTTTCTTTGTGACCTTTAAATTGATAGATTTTAATATTGCCGATTTTTTTGATTAACTTTCCAATTTTGGTATAGCCGAGATTAACATTAGGGAAAGTCGGCACAATGGCAATGTCCATCATCTGCTGGGTTTTTTTAATAATTTTTTCAGCTTCCAGCAAACATTTAATCAAGAGCTGGGGGTTTTTAATCATATGATCAGAAGCAATAAAAGCCATGGGTTCATCAGGGTCGGCATGGGTGGCTAAATAAGCTGAAGCATAGGCCATGGCTGGGCCGGTATCGCGTTTTTCTGGTTCAACAATGTAATTTTTATTGGGGATTTCCGGCAAGATTTTTTTGGCCAATTTAACAGTTTGCTCGGTAGTGGAGACAAAAATATTTTTTAGCGGAAAGCTATTTTTAAATCTATTAAAAGTTTCCTCAAACATGGTCAGTTCGGAAACCAAAGGCCAAAATTGTTTGGGAGATTTTGCTCGGCTCATTGGCCACAGCCTGGTTCCCCCACCCCCTGCCAAGATAACAATATTCATATTTACTCCTTAAAAGAATAAATTGTTATTTAAACCATAGCACATCTTGCGCAATAATTCAAAAAATATTATGGTTTTTTCCAGGTTATGACTGAATTTTTTCTAGTAAATATCCAGTAATCGATGAATAATGTGCTTCCTTAGTATTTTCTGACCCTTGAATAGAATCGTAATATTTTCCTTTGTCTATTTTTAGGTTAGATTCGTTAACAAAATATTGGGCATCATTTATTTCGTTTAGTTGATAGCCATTTTTTTGGGCTAACAATTGAATTAAATTTTTATAATCACTAAAATATTTTGTAGAAAAAAACAATGCGAAGTCACTATTTTTTTCAAAACGTTGGAGGGCGGTACCGATTATATTCTCGGCAAATTTTTCTTTGAAGGTTGAATATTCTGGGTGAGTATAAATTCGGTCTAACATCACCACTAATTTTTTTTGATCTTTGATTTTAATAGCTGAAAGTTCTGAAAAGCAGCGCGCCAAGCGTTGATGTTTTTGCAATTTTCCGCTAATATTTTTCATCTCCCATAAATCTATTAATTCGTCATTACCATCTAATATTCTTGAATAAGCTGATTCATTATAGCCAGTTTGCTCGGTTAATCTCTGGCAACTCCCAGTTAATTCTGGACAACGGGCAAGTGAGTTAAAATCAGTGACAAACTGCGTTTGAGTTTGGATAATATTTTTATATTCTTCTTCTCCGATAACTTCTTGCAGATGTTGCAAATGATCACGCAAGTCTATTTCTAAACTACTTCCTATTGCACCATTGGCCGGTTTTTTCTTTTTGT
>JAMDBS010000140.1 GCA_023487325.1 Patescibacteria group bacterium | reverse complement strand
AAAACTCAAAAATATCATCAGGATAAATAGGCAGGTGATTTTGCTTGAGAAAATTAATAAAAATAAATTTATTTTTCTGATCAAATTCAATCACTCCCTGTTGCCCGTGATTGATATCAAGATATTGATAGATAATATTTTCTTTCTCCAGTGATGTAAAGATGTTTCTCATAACTTGGAGCTTGTTTTCCAATACAATAAAATCAAATATTTTTGATTTCTGCAAAAACAAAACTCCTTCTCGGATATGCTGGTGGTAAAGGACAAGATAATAATATTGATCCTGCACGTCATCATGTATTGTGGTTGCTGGAGTGCTGTTATGGTGACAATCGTAATAGCTTATCAATATTTTTTCCTCGCAAGCTTTTATTTCGCGCATGTTTTTTCCTCCTTCGGATTATTAATCTGCTGCTCAAATTAAGATTTCTGAGTATAACAAGATATAATAGTGAAAAAATATATTAATGTCAACAATAAAGGACATTGACAAACAGATATTAACCAGTTATAATAGTATCAAATACTAATTAACGTCCAATATTGTGGATAATATGGGAATTGAAAAATATCTAAAATCTATCGGTTTAAACGATAAGGAAATAAATATTTATTTAATCTGCTTAGAGTTGGGTGAAAGCACCATTGTTCCCATTGTGAAGAAAGCAAATGTGCCTAGAACTACTGTTTATCATATTCTCGAGAGACTGCGTGAGTATGAATTAGTGGAAATTTTAGATAATATGAGCAGAAGAATATATATTCCATATCCTCCTGAAAAAATCTCCAATATATTAATAAGAGAAAGAAATAATATTAACGAAAAAATTAATGAATATAAAAAGCTTTTGCCTGAATTTGAACAAAAATACCATATGTCAGTTTATGAACCAAAAGTAAAATTTTTCAAGGGAGAAGAAATAAAATTAATCTACGAAGAAATTTTAAATTCAAAGGCGAAAGAAGTTTTATATGTTTCCGAAGTTAGACAAATAGAAAATGTTTTAGGCAGAAAATATCTGCATGATTGGATTAACAGACGTATTAAAAAAAGTATTTGGTCAAAATGTATTTGGGTTAAGACGGAAGAAGTTATGGGAATTGCTAATTATAAGCCCGGCAAAGACAATCTACGCGTTGTTCGTTATGCGCCGAAGGGCTTTAATAGCCCAGCGCAAATTATGGTCTATTCCAATATTGTTGTAACTATTACCACTGCTAAAGAAGATATCGGAGTGACAGTTACTTCCAATGATTATGCCGAAACCATGAGAAGCTGGTTTAATGAATTATGGAAAGTATCCTCAAAAAGTTAGAATCTTGAAATAAAAAAACCACCCTTAGATCTCGCCGGTAGGCGGATTTGGGGTGGTCCCTCTATTTATTTTAAGTATACTGGCGCCAGAAAACGTCTAAAAGATTCATATATATCTGAAGGATTGTTGATATAGTCTATTTCGCCAGTTCTAAAATCAATAACGCCGTGAGTGCCAAGGCAATCGCAATCTGAAATATTAATGAATCTTTTTAGACAGCCATTGCATCGGGACAATAACTCAATCAGTTTAATTTCTAGATCGTCATCACATCCATGGGCAATAACTAGGTCAACTTTAGCGAAATATTTATTTAAGAGAGTAATTATTTCATCAATATTTTTTGCAAAGAGCACCCTATTTTTTCTTTCTGTTTTAAAATATTCATAAATTGGGTGGTCTATAATTGGTTTAGGCCCAATTACTAATACAATTTTTTCAGCATAGCAATCGCATTGGTCTTGGATACATGCTATTATATTATGCCCCCGCCCTGATATCTCTGGCGAATGTAATCCCAATGCGGCTCCATAGAATTCTGCAAATGGTTTAAGTTTTTCAGTAAAATCAATAGTCTCAATATCTCCTTTAATTAATGACTTGGTGAATTCGTTAAGTTCATTAACCCAGAACGAACCCATGTTGGATACGATATGACAGTCTTCAGTAAACCAAAGATAAGGGTTTAATGATCTACCATGAAATAATATTACCTCATCTTTATCGATGTTGTTTATTAATTTTTGCACTTCTTCTCTAGTTTGGACTTCTTGCATTTTTATTTTAATTCCTTCTTCTCTCAGAGTTTCTGCTAGACCTGTTATCATGCGAGAAATTTCATCGGCATCATCAAAAAATATAATTTTTGAAGACATATCTTTTTCTCCCTTCATTTGTTAATGTGGTAATCAAATTACCATTGACAAATAATCTAATTACAATAACATTGAATTATAATTTAGTATCTGGTATAATGCAAATATAATTATGATTTATGTAAGTAAATGTTATGACAGAAATAGAAAATATTAGACAACTTGGTGTATCAAAAAACGCCAGCAGTGTGTATTTGGCTAGTTTGAAATATGGTATCTCGCAGGTAAAGGATTTATCCAAAGAGACCGGTTTGGTTCGGCAATTGGTTTATGAGGCAATCAATGAGTTAGTCCATAAAGGATTAATAATCAAAGAACCTTATGGCAGATCAAGATTTCGTTATATTCCTGCTGAGCCTCAAGTCTTGTTGGACTTAATTAAAAGCCAAGAGCAAAATTTAGCCAAAATTATACCTGATTTAGAGGCAATGTACAGAACCAGTAAAACTACACCGTTAGTGCGAATCTATGACAATATTATTACTTGCCGAGAAATTGAGCGGCGTCTTTTGAAGGAATATAATGAAAAAGAAGAAGTGCTAATCCAATCATCAGTGGATATTTGGTACAAATTAGACCCAGTGTACAATGATTATTTTTTAGTTGAGAAAGACAAAACTGGAGTAAAGACCAAGCTATTATCATCAAAAGATGAAACCGCTGTCTATTTATCTAAAAAGAAAAACTACGAGGTAAAAATTTTAGCAAAAAATTTAATTTCTCCAGCAGATTATGTGATTTTTAAAGATTTAGTTTGGATAATGAGTATGGATAAAAACAATATTCACGCGATAACAATTGAATCTAAACCAATAGCCGAAATGCACAGGAATTTGTTTTATGCTATCTGGAATCGGGCGAAAAGATTAGAATAAATAACTAGAATTTTTCACTGAAATGTGGTAGAATAATCATATAAACATTTAAGCACGAGAACATTTAAACAATAGAGCATATAATTTTAATAGCTTAAATGCTTTTATGCTATATTGACTTTTTGTTTATATGTTTACATGTTTAAATGATTCTTGAGGAGGAATTTGGGACGCAGAAGAAAGTATAAGAAAAAAGGTGAGTCAATCTGGGAAAAGTATGATTGGAGCATCAACCCGGACACCATGCGGGAAATTTTGGCAGTGGTATTTTTGGTTGCTGGTTTATTTTTGTTGCTGTCTATTTTTTCTCTGGCAGGAACATTTGGCTTATGGGCCGCTAGAAGTCTGGACTCAATTTTTGGCATAGTCGGCTATATTATCCCTTTTGCCTTTTTGGCCGGCGGTATGGCTCTTTGGTTTCCTGATAGATTTGAAATTAAGCCCGCTTCCTTTATCGGTGCAATCTTTTCCTTTATTTTCATTTCTGCGCTTATCAGCCCCTTGGGCGGCGCTTTCGGCGCGCTTATTTCCAACGGATTAAAATCTATCATGGGCTCAATTGCCACCTTTATTATACTTTTTGCCCTATCAGTAATATCTTTGCTGGTGACTTTTAATACTTCCATAAAGAGTCTGCGGGAAAGATTTGCGCCTACCACCGAAGAAAAAGCCGGAGTTAAAGTTCATGGCCATGAAGTGGAGCCAAAAGTTTCAGTTTTCACCACCATGAAAGAAAAAGTTATTGGCAATAAAAATGCCGCAAGCAAAGAGCCAACAGCTCTAACCTCAAAAGCCGAAGAAGATGGTTGGGAATTTCCGCCATTAGAATTGTTGGAATTGCCCAGAGGCAAGGCTTCTTCCGGCAATATTGCCAAAAATGTGGAAATTATTCAAAAATCATTGGGGGACTTTAATATTGATGTTTCCATGGGCGATGTTAATATCGGTCCGACAGTCACTCAATACACCCTAAAACCAGCTGAGGGTGTTAAGCTCAACCAAATTACTGCTCGCGCCAATGATTTAGCTTTGGCTTTGGCAGCACATCCTCTAAGAATTGAAGCGCCTATTCCCG
>JAMDBS010000136.1 GCA_023487325.1 Patescibacteria group bacterium | reverse complement strand
TCATACACTTAATTAATAAAAAATATAATTAATTCGAGAAAACCGCCAATTTGGGCGGTTTTCTCATGTTTAATTTAACTAAATAAATATAATTATTTAGTTAAATTAAAAGTAGTAAGCATATTATTATAAGTATCTAAATATGCCTTATCGGTAATAGTCACTTGTACTGTATCTTTTTTATTAGCAGCATTAAAATAGGCTATAGGTAACGAAGTCGTCATGGTATTATTCGTTAAACTCGAAACACTCCAAGTTGTTTCATAACCAATCAAGCCGGAAGTGGTTGTAATCTGAGTAGAAGATACTTGACTTTCATAATTTTGTATTTCCTGGGTAGCGGCAATTTTAACGTAATTTTCAAAACTCAAAGCTTCCTGGCTAGTCGGCCTAGCAGTTTGGGCGATATTAATTACTTCCGAAGCCACATCGTTTGCGCTTGTTGATAATCTAAAACCGGCACCATTTTTTGTATCCGGATATTCGCGATAAGTCCAATTACTGGGGTATTTGATAGAATAACCATACTTTTTGTTAGTATAAGTTTTCCAAGTAGTCATATCGACAGTAGCGGTTGGGGTCAGGGTGGGGGTAGTAGGAGCTGTTTTAGTATCTTTGTTTTTAAAATAATAATACCCTCCGACGGCGCCAATTGCTAAAACCAAGATAACTAAGATAGTTACCCAAATACCCGCTAACCCTTTTTGATTTTCCATACTGACTCCTTTGTAAAAAATTATTTTATTTAGTAAATCGTAAAGTTTCCATTATTTGTAAAGATTTTTCTGCGTTTTCTAGATTAGCGGGATCGTCATTAACGCTGGATAAGATATATGCGTAATTATCTTTAATAGCGATTAAGTTTGGTCTTTTACCTTGCTGTTTTGAGCTAGTAGTAAATTCATTCATAAATTCGATTGCTTTATTTGTTCCTATTGATATTTCTTTTCGTCCCGAAATTGTAGTTTTCCAGCTAGATATATAACTATCTACAAAATCGGATAGGGTTTTATTTTTTGCATTCTGTATAGCTAATCGTACATTTACGTTACCATTTTTAGCATCACCATTAATGTTCATATTTGGAATATCGGCAATAATAAGAGCTACGGTAGGACCCAATTCTTGATCAGTATTAGCATCTTTAGAATTCAAATCTTCATAATAATAATTTTGTGGATACTTAATTGAATAATTCCAATCTGAATTGCTAAATGTCTTCCAACCAGCAGTTGGGTCAACGGTAGCCGTTGAGGTTACAGTTTTTGTCGTAGATGTGGCAGGTAAGGTACCCGTAGAAGTCGGGGTGACGGAAGTGGTAGCGGTGGTATTAGAGGTTGTTTTATTATTTTTATATTTGAAATAATAATAGCCACCGGCGGCGCCTAAGGCCAAAGCGATAATAATTAAAATAACAATCCAAGCTGGCGACATGCCCTTACGGTTCACTTGTTCTGGTTGATTTGTTTGATTTTCTTGAAAATTTTCGTCCATTTGAAATCCTTTCAAAAAATAAATTATTTTTCACCTTTTAATAATCCACCCCATTCTACCAGTGTAAAGCCAATTCTTGCGGTGGCGGAGAGTTTTTGCGGTGTAATATTTATTGGTTGATTGAAGCCTTCAAAATCCAAGAAAATTCTAATCATTGTATCGGGTTTTGGCTCAACAGAAAGCGGCGCCAATTTGTTCATTTGGTCGGTTCCCAACCATGTTAAACGTACAAATGGGGTACTAGGCATTTTTGGTAACCAAAATTCCATAAAATCAGCTGATTCTTTTTGATTTAATCCTAATTGCACTAAATCATTTTTTAAAACTTGCTCGATATTATTTGTTTCTACAACTTTGCCGCTATTAATAATTGGGTATTCTTGACCTTGCCCTTCCCAAAATAAATAATCGTAAATCTTGCTAGCTACTGTTAATTTACCACTCGGTTGAGCAATCGCTTCCCAACCATTATTATACTCCGGATCACTTTTGGTAATATCCGCGCCAACTTTTACCGAGACATTGGTGGTTTTTTCTGGATAAAGATAGATTACCGGCTTGCCACACTCCACTAATCCGGCAAAATCTCGTCCGGTAAAAATAATATAATCATTAAATCCATCTTTCCAAATAAATACCGGTTTTTTAGCAGCAAATTCTTCCAGAGACAAGATATCTTTAGTCCTACCTATCTTATAGTTATCATGAGCTGCCTTCATAATTTCGTCATCTTTGCCAACTGTATAAATTTTATCACCTGAGGTAGTTTTTCCAGCGTCTATTAGCCTGGAAGATAAATTATCTGTATTAATTATGATATGCTCACTAGCCGAATGGCCACATCCAGAGTAAGCTTCCGGAGTATATTTGGACGTATTTTTTGTGCCATCACTCCAGGTAATCAGGGCTACTTCATCATCAGTTATAAAATCGTATTTAATACTATAATATTTTATTTGCGAATCAACTAATTTTATACTTAAAATCCTACCGTTGATTGTATCCCCGGATTTAGAATAAGTTTTATAAACACTTCCATATGCTGTATCAGCTAATTTTTGCGGAGAGGATAGATCTTTGAATAAAGCGTACGAACCGCTGGTTTTTAAGGCAACTCCGCTAGTTGTTTGTATAAAGTCAGGGATCGAAAGAGACTGAAAACGGGTGCTAGTGTCAAAAATAATATTACTATCTTTTCCATTTATCTTTTGTGTAGTCTGCATATATTTCTGAACTATAGCCTCATTTTCCTTGTCAGTGGAATTATTGACTATATATGTATATTTTCCATCTTTATCTTTTCTAAATATATAATAGTCATTGCCCATCATTCCCCTTTCGAGGAAGGCTAAAATCAAAGAACCACCAGCATCTAAATTCGCTATTTTATAATAAGTTTTAGTATCTATGTAATAACCTTCGTCGCCTATGTCTTTATTAGTTTTAAACAATCCTAAATCATCTAATTTTTCTGGCTCGGTAAGCCATGTAACACCGGGATCGATAATTGGCGTAGCTGTTACAGTAGCGCTAATACTCGAAGAAACTGTCGCTGTTGGTGACGTGCTAGAATTATTTTGAGACTTAATTTTTTCGTTGTAATACTTTTTAGCATAAGGGTAAGCTAAAACTCCAGCTAACCCAACCACTAAAATAATAAGAATCACAAACCAAGTTTTTTGTCCCTTAGTCATTCTCTCCTCCTAATTAATTTTACTTATAAATCAATTATATCATATCCATAATCTTTATTCGATATTTCTAAACCAAGCTTTTTTCTAAATTCTACTACGAAATCGGTTTTTTCGTTTCCACGTAAAAGTTCGGGCCGAAGATTCTTACTAATTGTGGGCAATAAAATAATTTTTTCTAATTTATTATCCTTAATTTTTCCAGCTAAGACTAATCCTTTTTGCGTATGAGTTGAAAAAGTTTGATCAAATAATAGATTACCTAGAGAATAAAAAATCACTTTATCTTTATAAATTTCTGCATCTTGTATCACGTGGGGGTGCGAACCAATAATCAAATCTGCACCGGCATCAATCCAAGCATATGCTAATTTTTGCTGTAAAGACGAATGCGTTTTTTCAAATTCGTTACCCCAATGCGAAAAAACCAATACAAAACCACTATTTTGTTTTTCTGTTTTGATGATTTCATTTAAATTTTTGTAATTATCCAAGATATCAATCGCAATAACAGAAATTTTTTGGTTGCCATAAGAAAAGCGCTTGATGGAATTATCATTGAATTCGAACTGTTGACCAATATAACTAATTTTTTTCTCGTTTAAAATATTTTGGGTATTTTCTAAACCTGATTGGCCTGCATTACTGGTATGATTATTAGCTAAACTAACTGCATTAATATTCAACCACTTCAAAACGTTTGCGGTTTCAAGCGGAAAATTAAAAACAACATTATTGGGATTTGTGTTGGGCTCAATTGAACCAGAACTTATCGGCCCTTCCAAATTAACCAGCGATAAATCTGTACCATCAAAAAAACGATTGCCTAAATTTTTAACCGAATCTTTTAGTTTATCACCGGGAAAATTGTGATCAATAAAGCGATCAAACATCATATCTCCGCCAACCATAAAGGTAAATTCATTGCTAATATTTTTTTCTTCGCCTGTTTGCCAATAATCAGCCCGAAACAATTATCCTGG
>JAMDBS010000128.1:564-4233 GCA_023487325.1 Patescibacteria group bacterium | reverse complement strand
ATGGTATGGCTATTGGTTTGGTTACGGCCGAGGATTACGACTCTAAAGGCGGGCAATATAAATTGCTTACTGATATCCAAGGCCTAGAGGATTTTGGCGGCGATATGGATTTTAAAGTTACCGGAACTAAAGACGGCATTACCGCTATTCAATTAGATATTAAATTAAAAGGTATTGATTACGAAATTATTGAAGGAGCACTTAAGCGCGCTAAAGCGGCTCGTTTAAAAGTTTTGGAACTGATTGCCAAGATTATTTCTGCGCCAAGAAAAGAAATGTCTGTCTATGCGCCCAGAATTTATAGTCACAAAATTGATAAAGAAAAAATTGGTGAAATCATTGGTCCTGCTGGTAAAAATATACGTGCAATCATCGAAGAATGCGGCGGGAAAGAAATAACTTCTATTGATATTGATGACGACGGTATGATCTTTATTGCCTCAACTGACGCTAAAATGGGCGAAAAGGCGTTGCAAATTATTAAAGATTCTACTAAAGAGGTACAGGTGGGCGAAATATATCAAGGTGAAGTAATAAATATTCAAAAAGATCGCATGAGCGGCAAGGAAATAGGCGCTATAGTCCAAATAACACCCAAATTAGACGGCATGGTGCATATTTCGCAAATCGCCGATTACCGCGTAAATAAAGTCAGCGACGTACTTCATATCGGCGATAAAGGCTGATACAATATCCCCGTCATGGTTTTAGATGTTGATAAGGTCAAAGGCCGCATATCTTTGTCTTACAAAGCCGCCAAGCGCAAATAAACGATTCAGACTAACGTTTAGCGTCTTATTGTCTAAAGACTAGACCATAAATTTGACATTTTTGGTAATTGCTGTTATAATTAAAACAATCATAAATTGATCTCGTTAAATAAAAATTAAATTCCTGGTCTATTTGTGTTTTTTACCATCATGAAATGCGTTATTGTTTCCGACGTCCACGATAATTTAGCGAACTTAGATAAATTTCTAAAATATTTACAACAAGAAAATATCAATACTATTTTATGTTGCGGTGATCTCGGTTCGCAAAAAACGCTTGATTATTTATACCAGCACTATTGGGGCAAAATTTGGGCAGTTTCGGGTAACTTAGATCGAGATATGGAAACGAAGTTGCCAGAAATACAAGAAATTATTTTGGACGACAAAAAAATTGCTTTAGTCCATGAGCCGGAAAAGGCCACAAAACTCGCGCAGACTGGTAAGTACGACTTAATCTTTTATGGTCATACCCATAAACCATGGATAGAAAAATTTAAAATTAAAAATTTAAAATTAAAAATTGTTGACATGGTAAATCCTGGTAACTTGACGGGGATATTGTATCAGCCGACATTTGCTATTTATGATACTAGAAGTAATAAATTAGAACTAAAAATTTTAAATGAATTGAAAGGAAAAAATGACTCCAAAAGAATCTAGAAAAACTAATTATCACAACAACGGTCGTGGAAACTATATTTCCAACCGTAGCCAAAAATTAAAAATAATTCCTATCGGTGGCCAAGGTGAAGTCGGTAAAAATATGACGGCCTATGAATTTGGCAATGATATTATCGTTGTCGATATGGGTATTATGTTTCCCGATGAAGATATGTTGGGAATCGATTTTGTAATTCCCGATTTTAAATACCTCGAAGAAAATAAGCACCGAATTCGTGGTATTATTTTTACCCACGGACACGAAGACCATATTGGCGGTGTGCCTTATATTTGGCCAAAACTAAATGCGCCAATGTTTGGCACGCAATTAACAGCGGGATTGCTCGAAGTAAAAATGAAAGAATTTGGCATAAATGCTAAAGTTAATGTTGTTAAGCCCGGCGAAAAATTAAAATTGGGCGTATTTGAGCTCGAATTTATCCATGTTACCCATAGTATCCCCGGCGCCATGGCTATTGCTATCAATACCCCGGAGGGAAAGGTATTGCATTTGGCTGACTGGAAAATCGATTATACTCCAGTCAATGCTACCCCAATAGATTTATCGCGATTTGCGCAGTTGGGCAATGAAGGTGTTTTGGCTTTAATGTCGGATAGTACCAATGCCGAAAAACCCGGCTATACCATATCTGAACAAGTGGTGGGAGAGACCTTCGATAATATTTTTAAAAACGCCAAAAGTCGTATTATTATTACATCATTTGCCTCGCAGATTAATCGTATTCAGCAAGTAATAAATTCGTCGATAAAATATCGTCGCAAAATCGCTTTTTCCGGCCGCAGCATGGTAAATAATGTAGAAAGAGCCACAAAACTGGGTTATCTTTCCGCTCCCCAGGGCACGATTGTGGATATTCGTCGTATTGGCCATATACCCGACAATGAACTAGTAGTTATGTGTACTGGTTCGCAGGGCGAAGAATATTCGGCACTAGTGCGAATGGCCAGCGGCGAACACAAGCAGGTTAAAATTAAATATGGCGATACGGTAGTTATTTCCGCTTCGCCTATTCCTGGAAATGAACGATCAATTTACGAGACCGTAGATAATCTTTTTCGTGAAGGTGCGAATGTAATTTATGGCAAGAATGTCGATGTTCATGTTAGCGGCCATGCCAGCCAGGAAGAATTAAAATTAATGTTAAGTTTAATTAAGCCAAAATACTTTATTCCGATGCATGGCGATTATAGATTTCTAATTGCTCACGCAAGATTAGCTCAGCAGGTTGGTTTGGAATCAAAAAGTATTTTAATTGCCGAAAATGGCAATGTGCTTGAGATAGGTAAAGATGATGCTAAAATTTTGCCTCAACGAATTCAATCCGGCTATATTTTAGTTGACGGTTTAGGTATCGGCGATGTTGGCAATATTGTTTTACGTGATCGCCAAGCCATGGCTAAAGATGGAATATTTGTTGTAATTTTAACCGTTGATCATAACAACGGAAAAATCATTACTTCGCCGGATATAATTTCTCGCGGTTTTGTTTATATGCGCGCGCGCGAAGATTTAATCCAGAAGTCGCGTATGGAAGTAAGAAAAATGTTTTCGTATCATAATGAAAAATATCCCCTCAATTGGGATTATATTAAGAGAATGGTTCGAGACGAATTGGGCGAATTTTTATACAAAGAAACCCAGCGCCGACCAATGGTTATCCCAGTCATAATTGAGGTGTAAAATCAACTCAAAACTCAAATGTCAAATATTAAAACTATGACTTAAAGCTTATGACTTATAGCTTTTTATGAAAGAATGTTATTTATACAAAAAAGGCAAAAATAAGACTGTAACGTGTTTGGCGTGTAACCATAAATGCCAAATAAAAAATAATGGTTATTGCATTTGCGGTGTGCGGGAAAACCATGCAGGCAAATTGTATTTAATAACTTATGGCCAAGCGTGCGCGGAAAATATCGACCCGATCGAGAAAAAACCGCTGTTTAATTTTTTACCCGGCACACAAACTTTAACTGTAGCCACAGTGGGTTGTAATTTTCGTTGCGCGTGGTGCCAAAACTATCAAATTTCGCAAATTACCAAAGATATTAAAGCGCGAAAGCAATGGTCGGATTTTAGTTTTACTCTTTCTCCTAAAAAAATTGTTGCCGATGCCATAAAAAATAACTGTCCATCTATTTCTTATTCTTATACTGAGCCAACAATTTTTATGGATTACGCCCTCGACAGCATGAAATTAGCGAAGAAAAAAGG
>JAMDBS010000128.1:0-554 GCA_023487325.1 Patescibacteria group bacterium | reverse complement strand
GCCGAGGAAATAATTGACAATGCCATCTCGGCAGCTAGCCGAGACAATCGTTTTAAACCGATTAGCGAAAACGAACTAAATAATTTAGAAATTAGCGAAGAAAAAAGGTTTAAAAAATATTTGGGTTAGTAATGGCTATATGTCCAAAGAATGCTTGGATTTAATTATACCCTATTTAGATGCCGCCAATATTGATATAAAAACTCTAGATAAGCAGATTTTTCAAAAGTATGTTGGCGCCAGTGACCCGAAGTTCATTGAAGAATCGTGTAAATATTTTAAAAAGCATAAAATTCATTTGGAAATTACCACTTTGTTGATTCCCACAATTAATGATAGCAAGGTTGAATTGACAAAAATTGCCAATTTTATCGCTAAAAATTTAGGCAAAGATACGCCTTGGCATATTTCGCGTTATTTTCCTTGCTATAAGATGACCGAGCCAGCCACAACTTTAGAAAAAATGAAATTAGCGGCAAAAATTGGTAAAGCAGCCGGATTAAAATATGTTTATTTAGGAAATATTTAAAAAGCTCTAGATAAGCAGATTTTTC
>JAMDBS010000010.1 GCA_023487325.1 Patescibacteria group bacterium | reverse complement strand
AAAGAATAAAAGGATTTCTTTAGTTGAAAATTTTAAATTTTCTTTTAATTCTTGACCCATAATATTGATTGAATTATTTTTTCGATAAAATCTCGCGCATACGATGTTATTTATGACTAATATTATATCAAAATTTACGGTATATACATAATTAAGTGATAGCATAAAAGTGTATATAGATTGTGTTTAAAAATGTTTATTAGATAAATAGATAATTACAATAGTATCACTTAAATAACTTTAGGATCTAGTCAAAATAATATTTAGGTGAAATAAATTTATTTTTCTTTCCACAGGGGGGCGAGGAGATCGCCAAAGCCCGGCGGTACACTATTTAAAAATCTCGTATCGTATTTGATCGTCAAAGGATCGGTTCTGGTGATATTAACACTGCCATTGGCAATAAATACAGCTTGGAATGCTTGGGAGTCCGAGGAAATAATCGGTACCACGCAATGGCATGATGCATTGCGACAATGCGTATCTGCTACGTTAAGAGACCTGACAATCTGATTATTTGGAGGTAAAGTTGCGGGCGCGGTATCGGTATAGGTTTTTGCAGTCTTAAGATCAATATTACCGCCGATACCAACAATTCTCTTGTCACCATTAACGTATTCATCTTTTGTAAGAGATATAATTGGTGACTCTAACCCATTAACGCCCCAAACCAAAGGGATAAGACCGTTGATTTTAGCGCTACTCGGACATGACAAGTCACAGCCTAAGACTTGCGGTAGCTTGTATAAATCCAGTTCGCCTATCCGGCAAGCATCACCAAAACAGGCTGCATTATCTCTATCGACTCCGGCTTGTTCTTTGCCAACAATTTCATTATTGTATTGAGAGATAAATATATTTTTTTCTTGATTGATTTGATCTGCTGATTTAGATAAATTGTAAGGCTGTAAATCAACACCTGAATCTGTAGCTATTTTAAATATATCTCCGCCTCTTATTGATGGAATTGAAGGGATTGGTGCAGATTCCACAGTAAATTCTTTTTTGTCAGCAACTTCGCATAGATTGTCAGGAAAATTTAAATTTTGAGAATTAACAACCACCGGAAAAGTAATGCCGCTACCGCCGGGGTTGATTGATGATCCAGCCGGGTAGCCGGAAAAATCAAAAACCTGATCAGAAATGGGTTTATTGGGAGCAATTTTAAAAACCCTGGTCCCAAGATTGCCATTGGTTAACTCAAAATTACATACATAGTTTTTAGAAACTGTATCAAATGTCTTAAGCTCAACCCTGTTGCCTTCCTGCTTATCTGCTTGAGGGGTACAGGATAGTGCCCTCATGCTTAGTTGCGGACGTTTATTGGTTAAGGTAATATCGATGCTTAATTGAAATTTATTAATTTGATCAAGTGTAGATGCTTGGGCAGTTGTCAAATTGCTAATACTCCCAGCATCAGGTGCACCGCTAGTATTGGTATATGTCAACGACCCTGATCCGCTGCTAAGGTTGGCAATTATGGGCTGGCTGGCGTAATTGGTATAATTGTCTGCGTTTGCGAAAAGATTGCTATATTCTTTTTTGTATCTTGCTTCATAATATGTTGTGGTATCTTTGCCGTCCAATCTTCTAGGCAAAAACAAAACACCAATATCAGAGTTAGGCATAGCATTGGGCTTTTGTAATTCACTATATTCAGTTACTGAATTTAAACCATCTAGATCTCTACCTGTTCGCTGAAAGTCAACATTGTTCGATGTGATATTGATTAGGTTTCCTTGAGAATCGACGCTTGTTACAACGTGCAATAGATATTCTTCTCCAGTTATTACTTCTCTGTTAATATTAAGATAAGCATTGCCCCCATCAGCGATACTAGAGTATGCAGGATAATAGCTGGATTGAGTCACATCTGATGAACCATTTAATACATCTGTATTAGAAAAAGTCACTTGAGCGCCTGGCCGCAAATCATCAACAACTACCGGTGGGGTCACGGCAGCAATAGCTCCACGCCAACCATAGGGTCTACCAGACACGCTTGCGCCAGAACCGCCAGCAAATCCTTCTTGGCTTCCAAAACTGGTGCCAAACATCCACCACCACTCAACAATCTGAAAACGGACAATTTTACCTCGTAGATTGGTTAAGTTGATGTTATTAGCATTATGCCAAGCATTATATGCTGGCCTTGGCTCTCCCCTTGGCTCTCCATTAACGTTATATAAAAGTGTATTATCGTAAGATCCGGGATTCGGGTTTACTTGTGGAAAAACAGCTGTGTAATTTATGCATTGACCTGATACTCCGTCACAAGGTAAGGCTGCAAGATTATACGATGGCGATCCAGCCGGCATAGATGGATAAGAATCTGGACCCTTGTATAAAAATGGAGCTTTGTCATCAACACAACCGCCGCCCGCATCAGGATTGAGACAGGCCGCCTGATTTTCATTTATACCACCATCTTTGCCGTTGACAACTGAATAGCGAACCTCATAATGGTGCCAAGCCATATTAGGTCCAGGATTTGTTTGTCCGACATACCATTCTAAATTTAAATTGCCGGCAATTGCAGACAATCTAACAGTATTTATCGAACCAAAATCAGATCCTCCTGATCCGACACTATTGCCATTTCTTCCCGGCTGAGTGGTCCAAGTATCATAAGCTTGCGCCCGAGCATGTGATGCCAACATAAAACTTACGGCAAATGCTAGAACATAAATTAGCAAAACTGTTTTTTTCATTTTTTCAATTTCTCCTGAGCTAAATCTAAAAATTTTTGCAATTCATTCTTGGTAAGGTATTGGCCGTATTGAGAAAGCATTGTGGCAGCATCATCAATAGCCTGTTGATATTTACCTGCCAAAACTAAAGTGCCGATTTTGTTGACAAAAGGAGCAGGATCGTAATATTTTTTCAGATCTGTTGTTTCCGAAGTGATGGCTTGACTGTAATAATCCAAAGCTTTATCATAATCGTTTTTGCTGCGCCAGACATTACCCATATTGTTTAAGATCAATACTTTGTCGGCTTGGGAATTATTAAGCGCAAGTTGATAATAAGATAAGGATGGATCATATTCTGAGAGATTAAACTTTGTGACAGCTTCCTTAAAATAAATGGTGGTTTTATCCGCTTTGTCCCAAAAAAGCCATTTATACCACGAAAGAGATTTTTGGTAGTTTTTGTCAGCTTCTATCCAATTTCTTTCGGTATAAAATTGGTTGCCCAAATCAGCATATTTTTTGCCATAATTTTTACAAACAAATACCAGCACCACCACAGCCGCCGCTAGCAGTACAATGATCAAGAAAGTAACGAGAATTTTTGTTGACTTTTTCATTGTGACCTCTTAAGTAGATAGTTAAAGTTATAAGTTATAAGTTAAAATTTTAAGGGCAGATATCGTCCGAAGCTCCCTTGATGCAAATATTGCCTTTTGAATTGTCAGCAGAATTTGTTTTGCCTGCATAAAAAGCTACGCCTGTTATTGTCGTCACATTGTTTTGTATAATAATATTACCATTATTGGCAATTAATCCTAAAACATAAGATTTATTGCCATCAGCTGGCTCAAGGTTTGATTTTATAATAATATCGCCGTCAACAATGATCGTGGCTTTGCCTTTAAATGTGACTGGATTAGAATTATTATCAATTACAAAATTTTCTGACTTTGGAACATAACAAATCACCATGCCTTCCGGGTTTTGAGAGTTGGTGAAATCATATGGTAGTATTGGCGTCATTTCTATGCATCTATCCCTCTTTAATCTTTCCATTGCTTCATTGATAGATTTTTTTTGGTCAGTATTCAACGATGTAGATTTATAGCCTTTTAAGATGGAAGGGGCGCCTGATTGACTGACACTAATATTGCCGGTTGAACTGATCACCGCATTGGTGCCGATAATATTCAAATTGTTAACGGCAGTTTCGTTGGGCGAGGATGTTTTACCGCTATAAACATCGCCTTCCACATTGGTTTCCGCAAATATGGCATTATTTTTGAAATAATACAAAAACCCCGCACTGATTACTACCAGCAGACCGACAATTAATAATGTTTTTAGCGCTAAACGTCCGATACAACCCCCCCTGTGATTATGTATTATGTATAATGTATTACGTATTATGCTAATATTACGTATTACGTATAATGTATTATGCGTTATGCGTAATAACGAGATTTTAAGCTTTTAATCAAACCATTAATAATTTTATGAACAGTAATTGATTGATCAAATAATTTTTGAAAACTATCGTGTGCGATGTAGCCAATATCTTCTGCAATTACCAACAG
>JAMDBS010000167.1:410-4330 GCA_023487325.1 Patescibacteria group bacterium | reverse complement strand
TTCCTGGGCTCTCTTGGCTTTGACTTCCATATCATGCTGACCAATATTAATACTCAATTTCACTTCTTTGACTTCAGGATTTTTTTGCTTGCTTTTTTGCTTTTGGATTGTTGATGTTTATGCTGACGGAATCGTAACTTCTTGAGATTTTCTATAATCAGCGATCTTCTCCCACCAGCCGTCAGTATTAGTGGTAAACACTGGAGTCCCTTTGTCAAAATGATCTCTGACAGATATGAAATTTCCACAGCCAGTGCATTGGCCACCGACCCACACTAAGTCAGATAATTTTAGGTGGTCAGGGATTTGTAATGGTTTGCCGCAAAACGAACAAAATTGCACAAGCCGATCATCGAGTTTGAGAAGAATTTTTCGATATTCTTCTTGTAGCCTTGCCAACGAATTTTTTGTTTGTTTGCAGATTTGACAGATTTTTCCATATTCTGTCATTTTTCTCTTAATATATTCGACCGGCTGGCGATCTTTATAGGGAGCTTTGATAAGTTGCTCAAGATACTTCATAACGTCCTGAATATTTTGAGCCATTCTTCGGCGTTTGTTTCCAGTCGCACGCTGCAACATCTCCGAGCTATCTCGTAATAAATTCGCCGTTGTCTGCAGCAGTGGTATATCTCTACTCATGAATTGTTTCATGTCATGAGGCAGACTTTCGACAGCCTTTATTATTTCAGAGACAGATCCATAGTCTCTGAGAAAATCATTTCGATCCATTCTTGCCACTTCCTTTCCGTTTATTGATTTACGCTTTAGATCGCACAGTGAAATTAACCTGCGCAATAAAGTCGGGATTTGCCCTTCACTTCTTTTGTTTGATTAGTTCTGTTTGCAATTCAATTTTTCTTATTAATTCAATGAGCAAATCATCAACTTCGTGACAGTTATCAATTTGCATATCCACTTCGGAGCGGTCTATTTGCGATTGATTGCGATGTGCTTTATGAATAAATATTTCTAAACCAAGTAATTTATCCATAATATCATTTCGCCCTTCGAGCGAGATTAATGTTTCCCCTCGCAATAATTCATCGGACAGTTCCTTTCGGTGGATTTTGTAGTCAATACTGATCGTCGACTCGCCCTTGTAGATGTCAGCCAGCATTGCCAGTCCGAAATAAACTAGCGAACGCAGCTTAAGCAGTTGAGAAATTATTGTGTTGCCATCTTGAGCAGATAGCCTTTTTGAGGTTGTCACTTCAGCTTCTATTCCCATGTGCTTGCACCTCATTTCTCGTTATTATTGTTAAGTTTTAGCAATACATTCTATTATTAACTGAAAATATCTATGATGTCAAGATAAATTTTTGAGTGTAATAAATTTATGCTATGATTTATTGACATTAGCCATTAATTTTGCTATCTTTCAGATAATGGTTACTCGGAGCGTCGGGTTACCAAATCTTTTACAATTTGAAAGGAGTTGATCTTCTATGACAGGATCAACGGATCAAGTTTCAGTTTCATGTCTCAGATGGTATATTGGCTATCTAGCGATGCGTGATGTGGACAAGGCTAAGAAAATGGCTAAGGAACACGGCGAAGACTACTCGGTTATATTCCCAGGTGTCATAGATGTCATTTCAACAATGGACAGTATCTACCAGCACGACGAGATAATTGAACAATTAGTGCCTTTGTGTGACAAGAAAAGATTGTCCGAATATTTTCATTATGACTATAGCGGTTTGTTCATCAGTCCCAAGAAAACCAAGAAACTTAAATTCGCAGCCAAGTATTTTCCCGAAATTATCATGCCAATGTTAAATCAAGAAAATTTGATTAACTTACTCTTTAAGGAATGGTCTGCGAATGATCCTCGACTTACTTATGATGACGTAAAAAATATTCTCTCCAATGACATCTTGATCCAAAAAATCAATGCTTTGCGCACAGATTATAATTCGGGAAGAATTTGTCATCAGCTTAAAAAATTTGTTGCAAGCAAGGCAGACATGATACAAGAGCATGTGATATATACGATGCTCTACTTTCTTTTCTCGGACTATCCACATCTTAGTGCATCTATTAAACAAATTTTTAATGAACAAGATGTACAAAATGGAGCTGATAATGATCTAAGACTCTGCTTTAATAGGCTTGATTTGGAAAAGCAAAATGTGCTTAAACAACATGTAATTGACACATTGAAGTCAGCTGATCGTTTAGATGACGCCTTAACCATTGCCAAAAATTGGCAAGACAAGGAAATTTGCCAATCGCTAGCTTTAAGTCAATATAAAAAATGCCTTTCCAGAAACCAGTTTATGGAAGCAGCGCAAGTTGCCAAAGCCCACAATTTTTTCGATGAGGGTAATGCAGCGGAGAAATGGCTACTAAAGATGTGCAAAGACCTGAAAACCAAAGATGAAAAGGAATGCTTGCGAATAAGAATTATATCTTGGGCGAAAGAATATGATCTCAAAATTCCAGATGAAGGAGCAATGCACGAATTAACTAATCTAAGAGATTTTTTTAAAATTTACGGATTTGATTATATTGTTGCCCAAGGTTATTCCCAGTTGGCCCTTAACGTAGCCAAAAATATGCTTAGCCATTGGTCAACTTACAATCAATGCCACAGACCGAAAGCAGTAACCGAGGTGCTAGATTTTCTCGAAGCTACCACCCCAGATGAATTGCCACGGGCCTTGGCGCTTCTTTTGGTCGATGGGTTTAATAACCCCGAGGGTTCAGGAGTATTATACTACCAATTTTGGTATACTATTTCTGATAAATTGCAGAATGTATTTGAGCTGGCCATGCCTGATTTAAAATTGAGCACCAGCGGAATCAAAAAAAAGGTATTGCAATTTATGCGACATTTTCCTGGCCAAATTTCCTCCCATTTGGAAAATGAACTTTATGCTTTTGTTCGTGTCCAAGCATTGGAAAAACTATATGCATTTGATTATGTAGAATTTGTAGACATTAGCAAGGAGTGGGGGTTAACAGACAATCTCGATTCAATTATGAAAATCGACGAATTGTGTTCTTTCCCCGGATTACATTCGCCAGGAAAAATGGCCATAGATTATGCATCGAAAACTGCTAGGCCATGATTAAAGTCAAAAATTTCAAGTGCCAGTGGCATCGCCACTGGCACTATTTTTTTATCAAAAATTTGTATATAACGTTTTATAACAAGAAAGCGAAAACCACTGCTTTAGCTGTGGATGAAGCGAGCGAAAACCACTGCTTTAGCTGTGGATGAAGCGATATAGTATTCGTGCGAAGCGCGTATACAAAGCGTTAAAGAGCACCACGCGTTTACGCGTGGAAATCTATAATTTAAGTTTTGAGTTTTTAGGGTTCCAAAGCATCTTATAGGCATAAAGGATTATGCCGGCAAAGATAAAAATATCCGCCAGATTAAAGACTGGCCAAAAGCCAATATTGATATAGTCCAAAACATAGCCAAAAATAATACGGTCGATAATATTGGAGATGGCGCCGGCCAAAATTAGCGCCAAGGCCAGTTGGTTGCCAAATTCTTGGAAATTGGTTTTGGTAATTAGCCACACCAATACCAACAAACCTGTTAAAATGACTAATACTTTTAAGACTGGCTGGTGAACCCAGCCAAATAAAACCCCAAAATTGGCTGATATTAAAAATGGATAACTTTTGGATATCCACCATTTTACCAGCTGATCTAGTGCTACCAGCCCCAGCCCAAGAGAGAAAATATTAACAAAAATTAAAGATTTTTTCATTTTTCAGCTACACTGCAATTTAAACAGCTGGCGGCTGCAGGAAAGGCTTCCAATCTAGCCTTGTCAATTAGCTCATGGCAATTGGCGCACTTGCCATAGGTGCCAGAATCAATTCTTTTGAGAGCGTCGTTGACTTCGCCGTAGAGTTTTTTTAATTGATTGTCGATACTTAGACTGTCGCCAAAATCA
>JAMDBS010000167.1:0-358 GCA_023487325.1 Patescibacteria group bacterium | reverse complement strand
TGGGGAATTTATCCAGGCCTTTCATTTCTTTTTCCAATTTTCTCTTTTCCGTCAAGAGCGCACTTTTCTGTTTTGCTAAAAATAAATCATCATAAATTCGTTTGATCATTTATCCTTCTTTCTAGTTTTATCATACAAAATCATTACAACTATGGCAATAGCCGCCACGACAACCATCAAAATTCCAGTCAGTTGTCCTGAATGCAATGACCAAAAACTGGTATTTTCAAACCGCCATTGATCCAAGATAATTCGGAGCAAACCATAATAAGCAAAAATACTCCAAAAAATTATGCCGGCACGCAACTTGATACTCTTAAAAACATAATAAGCTAGCCCGAATCCTGCTAGGCCCAGC
>JAMDBS010000008.1 GCA_023487325.1 Patescibacteria group bacterium | reverse complement strand
TTAAACCACGAAAGAGATTTTTGGTATTTGTTTGTAAAAATTATGGCAAAAAATATGCTGATTTGGGTAACCAATTTTATACCGAGAGAAACTGGACAGAAGCGGACAAAAACTACCAAAAATCTCTTTCGTGGTTTAAATGGCTTTTTTGGGACAAAACTGACAAGAATGCCATTTATTTTAAAGAAGCTGTCACCAAGTTCAATCTTTCGGAATACGACTTATCTTTAAATTATTATCAGCTTGCGCTCAATAATTCCCAAGCCGACAAAGTATTGATCCTAAACAACATGGGTAATGTTTGGCGCAGCAAAAACGATTATGACAAAGCCTTGGATTACTACAGTCAAGCTATCACTTTGGAAACAATGGATCTGAAAAAATATTATGATCCTGCTCCTTTTGTCAACAAAATCGGCACCTTGATATTGGCGGGCAAATATCAGCAGGCTATTGATGATGCTGGTACAATGCTTTCTCAATACGGCCAATATCTTACCAAGAGTGAATTGCAAAAATTTTTAGATTTAGCTCAGGAGAAATTGAAAAAATGAAAAAAACAGTTTTGCTAATTTATGTTCTAGCATTTGCCGTAAGTTTTATGTTGGCATCACATGTTCGGGCAGCAGTTACTTATGAGCCAGTTAGAAACGGTCATGGAGTTGGTGGATATGGAGACTTGCCGACGACTATTGATATTCCCTCAGTTAAGATCACAGCAATTGATAGCAATAGAGATGGCGAAATAGACAGCTTAAATTTGGAATGGAGACAGGGTCCAGAGGGGAATTATGGCTTATCAGTGTGGCACCATTCTGAAGTGAGATATTCTGACGTCAATGGTAAAAATGGTAAATTTACCAATATTAATGTTGTACAAGATAATCTGCAAGCCACAAGAGCTCCATGGCTTTATCCCACAAACGCCAATGATCCAGACAATCCTCAGTTAATTTGGTGTACAAATGGGGAACTATATCAGCCAAATTGTTTGTTTTATAAAGAAGCCCGCACAACGTCATTCACGGAATTTCCAGGTGGATTATCGACGATATATGATGATATCCAACCTTTTGGTCCACACACTGCCATAATCAATGATATGGGCCTGTTAAAAAATAAAATAGTTCGTTTTCAAATAGCAGAATGGTGGTGGTATTGGGCAACGAATAATTTTACCACAAGTCCGCAAAAACAAGCCGTAGTTGCTGTTACTCCGCCGATTGTTATTAATGATCTTAAGCCAGGTAGCACTGTGACGTTATCCAACACTAACGTTATGGATAATTCATCAGTTGTCAGTTCGACAAATTACAATCCGACTTATTCCAGTTCTGGTGATGAAAATAGCGCAAATTTAAGTATTAATAAGGAAGTAATTACTGGCGAAGAATATCTATTAAGGATTCAAACATCTTTTGACCTATATGGCAATATCAATCCTTATATTAGCTCAGATGATAACGTCGATTATCAGCGAACAGGCGCAAATTTAGATGGACTTAACTCTGTAATAGAATATAGCGATTTGCAAAATCCTCGGATTGCTTTACTAAACAATGCTTCAGATGTTGGTATTCTATTTCTCCCTAGACGTACAGATGGGAAGCCAACAGAGACAAAATATACTGGTTTATACAAAAAAAATTATTACAATTTATTTCCTAATTCGGGAGATTATGACAGCAACGAGCAGATATTGAATTTTGGTCAAGGTCTAGGGTCGGCGGTTTATGATGGCAGTCCTTCAGGAGCGTCTGGAGGAACTATCACCCAGTACGATCCGAATGTATCAAGAAATTTTTTAGATCAAATCAATAATTTTCATTTGACAGCTAATATAGAATTAACAAATATACGGCCACAATTGAGCATGCAAGCCTCGTCCTGTACACCTCAAGCGGATATGCAGCAAGGTAATGAATTTAGGTTAAAGGCTGTGGAAAATACGCCGCCAGATTATCGCTGTTATTACAAGTTTGCCAATACTAATCTTGGTACTAGAATATTTAGAATAGAACCCAATAGGCCAGCAAGTGATCAGGTATTTGATTTTAGCAATTATCCATCAGGATTGTCTGTAAACCCAGGAAATAACAGTCAGACTTTTTATGTCGACGTCAACACAAATGGATTGGATTTTCCTTATACCGAAGTAGAGGCCCGGGTCAAAGAAGCATTTAAAATAAAATCCGCACCAATTCCTTCTATTTCATCTGTCCGTGGCGGAGATATATTCACAATTGCGTCTGATCCCAGTCCAAGCGGACCGGGTTTACAGCCTTATAGCTCATCTAAGCCTCCCGCCCAAGTAGAAACTGAAAAAAACTTTTTTATTTCTATGTATAGCAATGAAATTGTTGGCCAAGAGCAAGCGGGAATTGATTGGGATGCATGTCCAGGAGAAACCTGTCGCATAGGCGAACTAGACCTACGAAAAGGAGCCGAGACTTTGAGTTGTAAATTAAGCGGTCCTGCCAGCGCCAAGCTGGGTAGTCCGATTGCACTTGTTTGGGGAATCCTAGGATTAGAATCACCAACTGCAATAATTTTATCCAATGACCAGAGCAATAAGTTGGAAAGAAGTTTTTTAAATACACCTAGCACCAAAACATATACCGACACTGCTCCTACGGATATGCCAGTAAATAATCAGATTAATTATTCTTTGACCATTTCTGACACGCATAACCGCAATACTGTTTGTTATTATCCTGTGTCTTTGTTGAGTCAGCAAAATCCCCAAGCATTTCAGGCTGTCTTTATTGCCAATGGCAGTGTTAATATCACCAGAACCGATCCTTTGACGATCAAATACGATACGAGATTTTTAAATAGCGTGCCACCGGGGTTTTGCGATCTCCTCGCCCCTTTGTGGAAAGAAAAATAATCTATTTATCAAAAAATCGCCTGGTAAAAATGCCAGGCGATTTTTGACTTATCAGCATAGAATATGATATTATACCTGTGCTATTTATTGTTTTGCGTCTTTGACAACAAATATTCATATAAAGGAGTGATAAATAGGTGAAAATACCAGAATCTTCAGTCAATGTATTGGCGATTATAGCAGTTTTAGCGCTCTTGATTATATCGCCGATGGCGCTATCGCTGGCAATTATTACTCTTGAAAAGAAGCTCAACCATCCGCCGAGTGAAGCGGCTGTTGTTCGTGCCTTGTATGATCAGTACGGTGTAGATGAAAGCAGTATCTCTAATATTAAATTGGTAAGTTCTTTTAGTGATTCTTGCACTTACCAAGTGGTTTATTTGGACCATAACAACACCAAAATCCTAGCAAAGGCCTATTTTTACAAAAATAAAGACGGCTGGAAACTGAACTGTTATAGTTCTCAGGAAAGCAGGTGATGGCGGTGGGTAAAGAGAATAAAGATAAACAGAGGCAATCAAGAAGAATAAATCGTAAAATCAAAGATAATAAACGAAAAGCCTCTCAAAGAAAAAGGTTTATTCAGAATTTATTGTTGCTAATTTTCTTAGCAGTAGTAGCAATGGCTACAGTTGTGCTGGTGATATATCTAATTTGGTTGTACTTCGAAGGTACGCTTTTCCGTTTCAACCAAGAAGTTCTATCATTTTACACGGCCCCGCTAAAATAGCGGGGCATTTTTTTAGCGTAAAATTGCCAGTTAATTTAAAATCAGATATAATCAGAGTAAGCAAAAATTATTGATAAGGATTTATGTGAAATCGCAAATAATTATTTTTTCTGATGGCGGCGCCAGGGGGAACCCGGGACCAGCGGCATTCGGATATATCCTCAAACTGAAAACTGAAAACGAAAAACTGAAAACTATTTCTGAAGGTTCAAAATATATTGGCGAAGCTACCAACAATCAAGCAGAATATCAGGGAGTTTTGGCAGCGCTTCAAGAGGTCAAAAAGCTAATAGTTAATAGCCAATGGCAAATTGATGAAGTTATTTGCTTTTTAGATTCTCAGCTGATTGTAGAACAGATGAGCGGTAATTATAAGGTAAAGAATGAAGGCTTAAAACCGCTTTATTGGCAGATCCGCGAGCTGATTTTAGATCTTGGCGTAAATATCAGATTCGAGCACATTACTAGAGATAAGAACGAAGAAGCAGATAAATTGGTGAATGAAGCAATAGATAAACACCTGGCAAAACCCTAAATCCAAAATCCAAAACCCTAAACCTGCCTCGCCGACAGGCGGGCAAATCCAAATTTTAAATTATAAATTTTTATTCAAATTTCAATTTTTAAACATTTAAAATTCAATAAAAATTAAAATTAGGACATATATGTTCAAGCCCGTTGATCCAA
>JAMDBS010000130.1 GCA_023487325.1 Patescibacteria group bacterium | reverse complement strand
TTATCATGGCCCCGATGATTTTAAAAAAATATTGAATAGACCCTATATAGAAATTGGTAAGGATTTATTTTTTAATGAGAATATTAACAAAGTATTAAGAGATTATCAAGAAAAAAATATTAATTTAGAAAAGGTTGCCCATAGATATGTTTTAGCAGACGCTAGTGAGAAAGATAAGTATATGAAATTTTTACAAAATGCCGATAAGGCCAAAACTGTGGCTCACAGGAATTTAGCTATCGTTTTAGCAGATGAAGGTTTTTTACCAGAGTTTAATAGATCAGAATTTCTTTATGAGAAATGGGAAGAAAAAGATCAGAATCTGATTCGAAAAATTGCTGAAAATTTTGCCGATACTTATATTGCTTTTTCCGATGCTCTAGCAATAATAAAAAAATAGCTTGCCGTAAGGGCAAGCTATGATTGCGAGTTTGGTGGTTTATGTTTTTTGAATGATTTGGGGTTTGAGGTTAAGTGAACTGAAAATCACCGTAGCATCGTTAGTGATTGATTGGTAGATTGGGTTAAAGTTTACAACCAAGAAGGTTGCTGCATCCGCATCGCCGGCCTTTACTGAAAGTTTTACGACGTTTTTATTTATATTTGCTATTTTGACTAAAACGTCTTCGTGATTGACTGTGATAGCCAAGAAATAGTATTTTTTTCCTTGGCTAATGGGTGTGTTATCAACCTCAATTAGAGCGTTGCCTTTGAAAAAAATCGTATCGTTTTTTAATGCGAGCAAGTATATTCACCTCCTTTGTAGAATATTAATAAACCCATTTCATAATTGTCTTTAGTATGATACAATATCATATCAACTTAATTAACTTTTGTCAATGGGAGAAAACGTGAAAAGAATATATATGGATTATTCGGCGACAACGCCGGTAAAAAAAGAAGTATTAAAAGCGATGTTGCCATATTTGCAAGCTGATTTTGGCAACCCTTCTTCCATTCACTCATTTGGTCGCAAAGCGCGGCAGGCCGTTGAGCGTGCCAGAAAACAAATGGCAAAATTTTTGAATTGCACTCCGGAGGAAATAATTTTTACCAGCGGAGGAACGGAGGCAAACAACTTAGCAATAAGGGGAATAATTAAATGTCTCGGAGCATCCTTCGTTCTCGACCACCCTAGCCAGCCTATTCCCTCGCAGTGCTCGGTCAACCGGCACTTCACTCAGGACGCATCCTCGATATTTTTTCCGCACATTATTACTAGTGAATTTGAGCATCACGCGGTTTTGCATACTTGTCAAGATTTAGAAAAACAGGGTTTAGCGGACGTGACCTATATTAAACCAAACGCTCAGGGCGTTATAAACGTTCAAAGCGTTATAAACGCTATTAGGCCAAATACAATATTAATATCAATTATGTATGTAAACAACGAAATTGGCACAATTCAGCCAATAGCCGAAATTGGTAAAGTCGTCAGACGTTTGACGCTAGACGCTAGTAAAAAAACTAACGACTATTGTCTGAAGTCTAGAGTCTATTTCCATACCGATGCAGTTCAAGCTGTTGAATATCAAGATTGTGATGTTAAAAAACTGGGCGTGGATATGCTGTCGCTTTCTGCTCATAAAATTGGCGGTCCAAAAGGCGTAGGGGTGTTATATATTAAAAAAGGCACGCCAATTTCGGTAATATTAACCGGCGGGGCGCAAGAATTTAAAAAACGCGCCGGTACAGAAAACGTACCTGGAATCGTCGGTTTGGGTCAGGCGACTGAAATAATAAGCCATAAGCCTAAAGTTTTAAGTCATAAGTTATTAAAGCTCAGAGATTATTTCATTACACAAGTGCAAAAAAACATTCCTGATGTAATTTTAAATGGTAGTCTAAAAAAACGTTCACCAAATAACATTAATTTTTCTTTTAAATATATTGAAGGCGAATCGATTTTGTTAAATTTAGACTTACTGGGTATTGCCGCTTCTTCTGGCTCGGCTTGTACTTCCGGTTCGCTTTCGCCATCGCATGTTTTATTATCATTGGGGTTAAAAGAAGAAGACGCACATGGTTCGGTGCGATTTACTATTGGCGAAAAAACCACTAAAGAGGAAATAGATTATGTGGTTAAGAATTTAATTAAGATAGTTCGCAAACTAAGGGCTATGAGCCCGTTTTCGAACTAGACGCTAGTCAATTAGACGATAGACGTTAGTGTGGGAACAATATGAATAAAAAAAAAGGAAATAAAAACATATGAAGATTTAATTGTTTGGCAGAAAGCTGATCAATTAGCTTTTGTGATTTTTGGATTAACGAAAAATTTTCCTAAAGATGAATTATACGGTTTAACATCGCAGATTAAGAGGTCGGCTCTATCTATTCCTGCTAATATCGTTGAGGGATTTGCTCGAGGTACTCAAAAAGAATATGTAAGATTTTTGTTTATTTCCTGGGGTTCTTTGGCCGAGACAGAATATTATTTAAAATTTTCGTATAAATTACAATACATTACCAAAAGCGAGCTTGATAGCTCATTATTACTATTAAAAGAAATTAGTCGTATGCTCAACGGCTTAATTAAAAAAATAAAATTAAAAATTACTAGCGTCTAGCGTCAAGCGTCTAGTGACTGGAGTAAATATGTCCGATCAATTTGATTTATACAATAAAAAGGTAATGCAACATTTTACCAATCCTAAAAATATGGGCAGCATGAAGAATCCTGATGGGGTGGGTTTAGTAGGTAATCCCAAATGTGGGGATGTGATGAAGGTCTTTATTAAAATTGGTAAAAGACCGGTTTTAAAGTCTAGCGTCAAGCGTCTAGCGTCTAGCGTCGAAGAGTATATTCAAGACATTAAAGTCCAAACACTGGGGTGCGGGGCAGCGATTGCCACCTCTTCGATGGCTTCTCAAATGGTAAAAGGAAAAAGCCTGGACGAAGCATTAAAGCTTTCTAATGCGCAAGTTGCCAAAGCTTTGGGCGGTTTACCGCCGGTAAAAATGCACTGTTCGGTTTTGGCCGAGCAAGGAATCGCCAAGGCAATCGAAGATTATCGCGGCAAACATAAAAACATGTAACATATAGCATATAACAAGCCATACATAAAACAAAAAGTCCTAGAGAAGTTTGTTGATTGTGGTAAAATAAGTTATTTTTAGATTAAATATTTTTAATGAACAAAATAAAAAACAAGAAAGTTGTGGTGGGGATGAGCGGCGGGGTAGATAGTTCAGTCGCGGCAGCTCTGATAAAAAAACAGGGCTATTCTGTAATTGGTGTTTTTCTAAAATTTTGGCAGCCGCCTCACGCTATTTCGTGCAAAATATCAGAAAATTCTTGTTGTAATATGGAATCTTTACGTAAAGCTCGCGAAGTGGCGGAAATTTTAGATATTCCTTTTTATGTTTTTGATGTCTCAGCTAAATTCAAAAAAGAAATAGTAGATTATTATATTGAAGAATATAAAAACGGTCGTACTCCGAATCCTTGTGTAAAATGCAACAAACTAATTAAATTTGGTTGGCTACTCGATAAAGCCAGAGAACTAGGAGCGGAATATGTGGCGACGGGACATTACGCCCGCCTAAGGCGAGAAATTCTAAATCCTAAGCACAAAATTATAAACAAATCCAAAATCTCAAATAACAAATTTCAAACAATTAGTTTATTAAATGCGAAAGACGCAGAAAAAGACCAGACGTATTTTTTATGGCAATTGAGTCAGGAGCAATTAAAGCATATTTTATTTCCTATTGGCGACTATAAAAAATCCGAAATTAGGAAGTTGGCAAAAAAATTTAAGCTGCCAACGGCCGAAAAAAAAGATTCACAAGATGTCTGTTTTGTACCCAATAATGACAATAAGAAATTTTTAAAATATTATTTGTCACACAATAAACCCGGCAAAATAGTTAATATCTCAGGGAATATGTTGGGTAAACACCAAGGTTTATATAATTTTACTATCGGGCAAAGACACGGACTCAAAAATATTCAAATTAAAGATAAAAATAATCAATTTGTACCGGCATACGTTATAAAAATCGATTCGGAAAAAAATCAAATAGTAGTGGGTCGCAAACAGGATCTTTATCGCCAAACCCTCACCGCCAGCAACACCAATTGGATTTCTCCCCTTTACACCTTACACCTTAAACCTTACACCTATTTTCATTGTTATGCCAAAATTCGTTATGGTTCTAAATTGGCCAATGTTACAGTAAAACTAGGAAAAAACAAAAAAATAGCTATAATGTTTAATATAGCCCAACAAGCTATTACGCCCGGTCAGTCAGTTGTTTTTTATTATAAAAATGAATTAATTGGCGGTGCGATTATAGATTAATACAAAGACCAGACGTAGAT
>JAMDBS010000159.1 GCA_023487325.1 Patescibacteria group bacterium | reverse complement strand
GTGATATGGGTCGGAGGAGTTTCGGTTGGCGCTTGTTGATTTTTGGCTGAAGCCGGCTCTTCATAATAATGGACCTTCACGCCTGCAGGAATTTTGCGTTTTTCTTTGGGACTAAGATCTAATTCAATAGTTTCATTGGTGTCTGGCTCGGGTCTGGTCGGCGCAATGATCGGACGAGAAGCAGAAATCTGTTCATAAACTGAAAGTCCCACTTGACTGGCCAAGTTTCTGCCGATTTTATCTTGTGTAACCAAAGCAATATCCTTGCCCAAGCTTTCAGCTTCGCGTTTGAGAATTTTTAAGTTTACAATACTCTGTAAAATTCCCGCACCTTTAGGAATTACCAAAGAAACGGAATTGGCATTCAGTTTTTTTAATTTATCAATCACCGAGGTGATTTCTTCATCAGCTTCTAAATAAATTATTTCATCCATAATATTTTTTAAAATTTATTTTCCCAAAGAGCTAACTACTCTGGAAAGAAGCCCGTCGACAACCCTTTCTTCTCCTACCAGCTCAATAGCTAAAGAAGCCATGGCCATAGGAGTAATATCGCACGGGTTTTTTAATTCATTGGTTTTATCAATAACCGAAGTGATATTTTTTGGTTTGATGTAATGAATGGTGGGCTTTCTGGCAAAAGGTAGGTGCTTGCTCCATTTTTTAGCTTTCAAAGTTTCCACCAAATCAGGCAAGCTTGAGCCACCGCCACAGAGCAAAATTCTAGAAGGCAGCAGGTCCACATTTTTAAACTCTTCTAAGGTTAATTCTACACCAGAAATCCAGACATCGCAATCTAAGGCCAGGGCATTTTTAATGATTTTTTTCTTTTCGCCGGTAATTTCCCCTTTGGCATATTTGATCTTTAAACTTTCAGCATCGGCAAAACTTAAACCCATTACTTGCGCAATTCTTTTGGTAAAAGCCCGGCCGCCCAGAGCAAACATTTTGGTGCCTACCACGCCCCCGGAATTGACCACGGCAATGTCTGAAGTACCGCCGCCGACATCGATAAAAATAGCAGAGAATTCTGACCCTTCATCGGGAGCAAATGAGCCGGCTACCGCATAAGGCTCGGCTGTGATGGATAATAAATCCAATTCTAAATTTTGAGCAATAGTCTGCAGAGCGCCTAAATGCACAATAGGTGCGAAAGCATTGAAAATGCCGATCTGAATCTCTTTTCCTTGAAAACCTAGAGGGTTATTAACTTTATAGCCATCTATGCGCACATCTACCACCGCGGCATTGACCAATTTAACATCAATTTCGCCATGACCTGTTTCCCAGGCCAAAATTGAGCGGGCGCGATCAAAGGCCCGACGCTGTACCCTGGTGATAATATCTTTGAGCTCCAACATGGTGATTTTGGTTTTTGGGCGAGGTCTGGTGTATTTAATGGTGGTGGTGATGCCTTTAACCAATTCGCCGGCAATGCCGATGATTACTTGGTCCGGCAATAACCCAGCCTGTTCAGCAGCCATTTCCAAAGATGATTCACAGTTTTTAATCACCCCATGAATATCCATAACCATGCCGCCCTGCATATCAGTTAATTTTTGCCTCTGGCGGCCAACACCGATAATTTCAGCTTTGTCATTGGCAACCTTAAAAATCAGGGTTTTGACAAACTCTGTACCGATATCTAGAGAAATTGCATAATTGTCTAGGGCTTTCTTGCCCCTCAAAAAATCAAATATCCCCATTTGATTTATTATATCATAAAAATGATATTTAAAAAATAAAAAAATATGGGTTTAACCATATCTTTTTTATTAAATTTCATATTTTACATAGAAGCGAGTTTTGATTCAAGCAATTCCACTTTTCTTCTAAGTTCTAGAAATTCATTCCTACGAACCATCTCAGTGGCAATGAATTCAAGATGTGATAATCTTAAATTTATCTCTTTGTGCTCTTTTTGATTTTCTTTTCTAAACTTAGCAAATTCAGAATTTTGATTCTTGAAATTATCGCCGACTTCATCAAAACCCTGCTTAACCATTCTCGCTAAATCGTCTAAGCTAACTTTTTTGGGCATTTTAACTCCATGTTTATATTATAAATCAATACTCATCATTGTCAAATTGAGGTGAGCCGAGTAAATGAAAAGACCTATTGTTGTAAAGTGGAATTAAAGGCCTCATCTGAAGGCAAAGTGATACCAGAAAGTTTCCAATCCGACCCTTCTTTTTTGAGAACGATAGTGCCTAAAGCATTTTGAGGGTTATCGCCAGTTTTATCGCTGGGCTTAGTAAACAGCAATGTTGTGGTAAATTCGTTATTTTTAGAATTCGATATTCCACCAAAAACAGAAGTGTTCGCTTGCAGTGCAATTGAAACTTTATCGAATGATTTTTTAAAGTCTCCTTGAGACACTTTATCTGTAAGTGTTTTAGCGCTAAGCCGATAAACATCGTCAAACATTTTATTCTTTATCATAAAAATGTCTGCTTCTATATTTGATTGGATTTGTGCAAAATCTTTAGCTTGTTTTTCGGCAGAATTTAGCGACTCAACAATAGTTTTATAGGTGTCATTCTCATCTAGAGCAACTACAGTGACAGGCTTATCGGCATTATAAATATACTGTGTACGAATAAGCTTTCCGCCAGAATTAACCCTGATTGTGGCGGTCCAAAAGCCGTTGGTTTTAGCGAAATCCACAGTTGCCTCAGCTTGCAAAGATTTGGCCAAAATATCTTTGTAATTATTAATATAAGATTTGAACGATGTCTCGTCAGGCAATTGTGCGTCAAAAGCCTGCACTGCCACTACACCTTTGGCGTAAATTTCACTGATGTTATTAACTTGAATCTTTTCGTCTTTTTTACTAACCAATTGCGCATTGGGCACGGTGATATCATCAACAACAAAACCATCGGGAATTTGATACGAATAATCGCCCGTGAAACTCAAATAATATTGCGCCGGATTTTTTTTAGGTATTTTTTTATACTCATTGTAACCAAGATAACCGACAATTATAACTAGCAATGCTATTATAGCGATCATTAGATACTTATTATTCATTTATCACCCCATAAAAATTAATTTCATTCCTATTCTATCATACCTTTCCCAAATCAAAAAGAGGCCCGAGGGCCTCTTTTTGATTGAGTTACAGTATTATCAGATTTATGGAGTGTATGTACCGGTAGTACCAGTAACGCTCCATTTATTTGTAGTTGTGTCAAATACTAGAGTAGCTGCTTCACCAACGGCATCAAGAACAAGGCTTGTACCGTTAAGATTAGTATTGTCTAAAGTCATAGCGTTACCAGCGGTTACCATAGACAAATACTTAATCTGACCATTAATACCATCTGCAATAGTTGCAGCAATGACTCCACCACTACTATTTACATAAGTTACTAGGGTGGTCACACTAATAGCTACTGAAGCATTGGTGATAGTGTCAGGAGAACCACCAGCTACAGGGCCAGTTAATACAATTCCTGCAGTACCAGATTTTAGAGCCAAAGAACTTGCACCGGTTGTAGAACCAATAGTCACAGTTTTAGCATTGGTTGCGCCTGTGGCGATGCTTACAGTAGTAGCGCCTTCGCCAGTACCAATGTTAACAGCCTGAGTAGCTGAACTTTGACCAACCGTAACTGTGCCTGCAGCTGCAGTATTGCCAATAGTAATCACACCATTAGCTGCATTGATTAATTGGATAGCACCAACGCCTGTGCCACCATAGATTATGGTTGTGCCAGCTGCCATTGAAGTGCCACCAAGTTGAATTGTACCAGTTGTCATCGCATTACCCATAGTGACTGAACCGCCAGTTTGAGTATTGCCGATTTGAATGACATTTGCGCCCGTACCGCCAATAGTGATAGGATTAATACCATTTCCAGTACCAATCTTGATCGTAGCGTTACCGCTACCGGTTCCAAGATCTAATTCTTGAGCAGCTGAGCTAGCACCGACTGTTATAAGACCGGTTCCATCAGCCCGACCAATGGTAATTAAACCTGCATCACCAGGAGTTAATGAAATTGCACCAGCACCAGTGCCACCGTAAATAGTGGTTGTGCCAGTTGTCATGGTTGCAGTGCCGAGAGTAATTGTACCTGTATTAGCAGTCGTCACGCCAAATGCAGTTATAGAAGCCGAACCCATAGCAATAGAGGTAGCTGCCGAAGTACCAAGATTAAGTGCGCCTGCACCATTAGTAGTTAAACCTTGTGCGGCGGCAACAGTGATTGCGCCAGAAGCAGCAACATCAAAGTTAGTGAAGTCACTATGGGTAATGCGATGACAACTGGTACAATTCAACTTGGTGGCACTTCAATGGCAGCTGGCACAACCATAATCT
>JAMDBS010000041.1 GCA_023487325.1 Patescibacteria group bacterium | reverse complement strand
TCTTGGAACAAATTAGAGATAATTTTAGGCGAAAAGTATAAAGCGTAAGAAAAGATAGCTTGAGCTATCTTGACGAACAATGAATACTCTGCAGCCAAAATTAGCCTAATTATAGTTACCAGAGATAGTTATTAGACAGGCTTTAATGGCAGAGAAAAACTGAAAATACTGCCTTTGCCTTCTTTGGAATTAACCCAAATTGAACCGCCCATTAATTCTACAAAAGATTTGGTGATATAAAGACCCAAACCACTGCCTTCTGCCGAGCTGGCTGTCGCATTTGAGGCTCGGAAAAATTTATTAAATAATTTTTTTAAATCATTTTTAGGAATACCAATGCCGGAATCTATTACTTCTACCAATATCTGTTTATTATTTTTGTTAGTGCAAGTTCCCAATTTAACTTCCACTACACCTTTTTCACTATATTTAATAGAATTGCCAAGCAAATTCACCAAAATCTGATGCACTCTCTCCGGATCAGCAAAGACATTTTGTTTATTCTTTAAAATCTTGCTGGAAATTCGATTAAAATTTAAAGATAATTTCTTTTCTTTGACTTTGGGCATTAGCTCTTGTATTACTTGCTTTATCATTTCGATAATATTCATTTCTTTTGGCTCGATTTTAATGCGATTTTGCTCAATGCGGCTGACGTTTAACAAATCTTGGACAAGTTCACTTAAATGCAGTGAAGAATGATAGACTTTTTCTAAATATCCGCGCGCCTGCTTGTCCACCTTTCCCATCCCCTCTTCCAAAATCATTGATAAGTATCCCTTAATTGCAGAAATTGGCGTCAGTAGCTCATGAGAAGCAATATTGACAAATTCGGTTTTTAAACGATCTTCCTCATAAAACCTGGCTTTTTCTATAGCGCTAACGGTCTGGTGGCTGACGGTTTCTAAAAAACGAAGGTCGGTTTCGTTGAAATCATCGCCGGATAATTTTTCTCCTAAAACAAAAATACCAATCAGTTCATTTTTAATTCTTAAAGGTATAGCACAAAATGATTTTAATTCATTTAATCTGTTAATGACTTGTTCTAGTAATTGCTTGTTATGGCTATATTTGCCTGATAGCGCTTTTTTTAAATCATCAATAACAACAATATGGCCGTCATTTTTTTGTATCATTTGCAAAGTAAAAAATTCAATCAAAGGATCATCGGGCGTCATTTCTAAGATATGGCTGTTTGGTGAATAACCAATCGATTTAGTTCGTTTAAGCTCGATTTTGTCTTCAATTTTCCGCAATACAAAAGTTGCTGCCAACTTGACCCTCAGCGCACGAGCCGTCTCGTGCATCATAGTAGTCAGTGCTTCATCTAAATCGACAACGCTGGAAAGATGCGAAGCAACGTGTTTTATAACTTCTTCGGGGTTATATTCGCCCTTAAAAAGCCATTTGTCGGTTATCTCGGAAAGCCAAGCCTTTACTGGCCCAAAGCCCACTGCGATAAATATGGCGGCAGCGATGTTAGAAAATAATCCCTTACCAAAAGTCTCTTGGCCAAAAAGCTGGGCAATAATAAACACGATCGATCCATAGATTCCCAAAATAAACAGTAAAAGTCCTGAGTAAACCAAAGTACGCTTAATAATGATACGGATATCAAAGAGATGATGCGTGACTATAGCATAAGCAGTAAAAACAAAAAGAAAAATTATGCCATATGATGCAAATTTTGCGTAACTATAGCTTCCAGTAATTGCAGGATAAATTACTCCCAATATTATCCCTGTAAAGGTAAAAATAGCGGCGCCAGAAATAAAATAAAATATTTGTGCTCGTTCGTTACTTTTAGCTGATTTTACTCTTAAAATAATCAGAAACACAGCAAACAAGAATCCTATTACTGTCCAAATATTGTAAAATAAATAAAGCGGGCCGCCAATAATATTAGATCCCCAAGAAAATATTTCGATATTACTAATTACCAAGCCGCTTAAAAATTAAAAAAAAACCAGCCCAAGTGCAACTAACAAATAAACTAAAAACAAAAAATAAAGTATTTTTGATTTCGTCTGAGTAGGAAATACCAGAAAAAAATACAATAGGGCCGTTCCCCATGACATCCCACCTATCAATGCAAGTTGGTTCCATAATAATACCGAATCTATTTGCCTAGCAAAATCAGCAAAAAAATTCGAGGTCATCCAGAAAAGCACAAATAATACCAAAAGTGCAAAAACGCGGTTGATTGCGTTTGTTTTATTTTTTAGATAAACAACAATACCTAAGACTAAAAGCAAAATTGCAGAACAAGATAAAATTAGAATATGGGTTGTGCTCATAACTAATCCTGTCTTAAAAAAGTAATTTTATATTCTCTTCTTTAATTTTTTTTCAGAAAATGGACCTGATCCAAAGGAATATATAACTATTTTCGGATGGGTATCTTTAGAGTTAATATTATATTCATCGGCAAAATCCAAATTAGTCTTTTGCAATTGCTCCACGACTAAATGCCCCAGCTTGCTTTCCAATTCTGTTATTGCTTTATTACTAATCTCGATATTTTTTTTCAATTCGAAGTTAACTACCAGTTTCTCTTTTTGTTCTCTATCGAATTCAATACCAAGCTTATAGTCATGTATGTTATCAGCTAATTTATGATATAAAATTGGTTCCAAACTAGGATGATAAATATTAACACCATTAAAGATTACCGTGTCATCAGCCCGACCATAAATCATTAAAAGTGGCAAAGAAGATATTTGTTTCCAATCCCACCGATAGCCCTTAAGGACTTCTTTATAATCATATTTATGTTTTTGAAGAATTTTAGTTACTTCGCTAAATTTTAGTATTCTACCATTATCTTTAATACAATAACGCACGAAGGGCACTGCGCCTTGGGTAGTAATAACAATTTTTTTATTTACCAATTCTAGATAGTAACTCATTGGCGTATATTGAACAATAATTGGTATTTTTGTATCACCAAAAAGGTCTTTAGCAAGTTTTTTATCTTCTTTTCCTAGTTTTCTTAAGAGATTGGTGAAAATTGTTTCAAAGCCAATAAGCCCGCCACCCAATTCTCCCGCAGAATAAAGCGAAACTATGCCATTTAATTCGCTGGTGGCTTCGCCTAATTTGGCTCGTACATATTCGCGCCATTCCTCAGAAATAAATTCTCCGCTGCCAAAATATTTTATGTTTAACGTCTTCCAGTTGATGTCTTTATCATCGATTAAATTACGGAAAAATAGTGGGAATGAAAGAATTACAATTTGTTGATAATATGGACTAAACTCTTGAATTAGACGCTTCGTATCATTAAGATTAGCGCCAGGCACAATTACAGTAAAGGGGTATTTTCTGTCACGGGCAATTTCCAAAGAAATTGCCGCAGATTTCAAGCTGCCCACCCAGGCTCCCATAGGAAAACAGATTAAAAATAACGTAGGGATTTTATCAATAGCCCATTGGTCAATGTAATAGCGTGAGATAATTGCCGGAAGAACCTGATCGTATTCCCTTAAACTTGGCCAAAAAAGCGGCCTCCCCGTTGAACCAGAGCTACTACCAAATGTAAAAAAATTCTCAACTTTTCCCAACACCAATTGGTGTAAAGAATTTGGAGTGACATAATTTTCTTTATCCATAATAGGTAATTTTTGAAAATCATTTGGTGTTTTTATTTCGTTCGGATTTATGTTATTCGCGCGCAGGAACTCCTTATAGGCAGGGACTTTGCTTGCTGACACTTTAAAAGTTTGGAGTGCTTTTTTAAAAGCGAGTTTTTCTACCAATTTTTCCGGCATATTATTCATCATTCGGGCAATGGTGTCATTTTTTAACATAAATTGTATCAGTCCCATAATTTTCCTCCTATTTATACTTTATGTATCCGATAGCTGTGGCCACTATCCCGGGGATATTCAGAGAACTAATTAAAATTATTGGCCATTCCCGAAGCGCAATTCCATAGTTTAACCAAGCAACTTCATTAAATACAAGCGCTATTATTAAAATAAAGGTAAAATCTCCGGCGCTTTTTGTTTTCCAGATTTTATAGGATTGAACATATACTCCAAATGTAATAGCCAAACTTGCAATAACAGTAAAAAATCTACTTATTTCCAGCCAATTCATTTTTTCCTTTATATGATAGTATATTTATTTTAAGTATACATTTTTTTACTTATATTTGCATTCAACCAGCTAACCGAGATTATTGACGTCAAAGAAACTATCTAACAATCGTTTTAATTTTCTCCACCAAGCCTTTGGGGGTAATGTCGGATTTTAAGACAAAATCCTTGGCGCCTAAAGAATAGGATTTTTTCTTATAATCGCGGCCAGCCATCGCCGAAAACATAATAACCGGAATGTTTTTTGTTTTATCATTATTTTTTAGCTCTTTTAGCACTTTGAGACCATCTTTTTTAGGCATTAAAATATCCTGAACAATAACATCAGGTATAAACTCTTCGGCTTTTTTTAAAACTCCTTCAGAATCTCGCATAGCCACAGTTTGAAATCCGGAAAGCGTTAAAAATTCTTTATAAAGTTCCGACAGCGAAGGATCGTCATCAACAAAGAGAACTTTTTTCATATTTTTCCTCCTTTTATCATTGCTATTCTTGCGCTAGCCAATTAAATTCAATATCTTCTTGGGCGAAATCGCTGAGCTTAACCCAAAAACCTTCTTTTAAGGCTTCCACGTAATATCTAACTTTGGGATCGTTAGTTGGGGTAATTACAATAACCGGTTCTTTTGCGTATGGATTTTCAAATGGATGCCATATTTCTTTAGTTTGACTAACAATTTTAATTTTACCGCGGCTATCACTAGAACCAATAACATGACCTTTGACCTCAATATCTTGAGTGATAATTTTCCTTTCTACCACTAGGTTGTCTTTGATAATTGTTTTGCCTGAACCAGATTCAATTACTAAGTCATTGTCGGAAGGTGAAGAAATTTTACTAGCAACAAAATTATCCGAACCCTGCAAATTATTACCATCTGTCGGATTATAGTAAGACAAATTAATCAAAGCTAAAATTTTTCCTGTACCTGACTCTAAAGGTTCAAGGGCAATACCAATAGTTGAACCGGCTTTTGTTGCTTTCATAGCATAGCCAGGATTATTTGAAGAAGTTAGAGGATCTCCGGGTTTTATTGAGCCATTGTAAGTATCGAATTTAACCTTGGCTTGACCAGCAAGCGTTAAATATTGATAATTTTTGTCTGGATTGGCTTCGTTGGCCTTATTTTTGTCGCCAATAGTCAGCCACGGATTTTCGGGAATTACACCTATTACACTCGGGCTATATTCAGCAGATGATTTGATAGCCTGACGGCTGTTATCTGAGTTAGCCACCACTACATCGCCATTTTCCACGCTGCTTCCAGCAGGAATTAATTCAGCTACATCGTAAACGTGATTTGTGCCGCCTACATCAGTAGTTAATAATTTTCCATCAAAATAGCCGGCATAGTTAGTGGTAGCGCCAGAGGCAGTGGCGTAAACACCATAATTAGCTGTTGCACCCGATCCGGTAGCGGAAAAATATCCGGCATAATTAGTGCCGGTGGTGGCAGTTTGGGCAATATTAATACCCCGATCATTGGCTGTGGAAGTAGAAACATCAATTTTATATGAAGGGGAAGAAGGCCCGAAAGCCGTATTGCCATTTTTCAATACTGTCACAGCATTAGCAGCACTAGCCCCGGTGCCAGTACCATTTCCAATAACAAATAGCTGATCAGTACTTACCCAACTATCAGTTGTGCCACTAATCACGTTGTATCGTCCGATTACTAGGGAAGCATATGCCTGAGCAGTGGTAGTTATTCCCGCTGCTACTGTGTTGTACCCGCTAGATGTAGTACTTTGCCCCATTGCTACGCTCTGATTATTACTTGCGATTGTGCTTAAACCCATTGCCATGCTACGTATTCCGCTCGCAGTATTATCATAATTTACTGCCATACTCCATAAACCACTCGCCGTGGTAAGAGCTCCCATTGCAGTACTTGTACCACCACTTGCTGTAGTATTATTACCTAATGCTACACTATTAAGACCACTAGCTTTAGTACCGGATCCAAACGCCACACTATTACCACCAATATTAGCATCGTTCCATTGGGTTGAATCAACGTAGCCCGCGCGAAATGCCGCTTTTTTGGGATACCAAATTAACCTTGTGCCGGCGCCTGATGTACTTAAAGCTGTTCCGGAATTATATGTTCCAACAGCCAAAATTCCGCCGTCTGGCGTTGCTGCACCTTTATCTAAAGTAAGCCTAAATTCTGGAGTGCTTGAACCTATCCCGACCATATTATTTAATGCGTCGATGGAAAGGGTGTTGGAATCGAAATTTAAAGCATCAGCAGCATTATTTAAGGTTACATCGACTGTTTGGTTAGAAAGATCAAGCACACCAATATTAATATTTAAAGCCGTAGTATTGGCAAAAGATATTATTGCGTCGGTACCATCGTGAGCAATATCGATATAATCTGTGCCGCCAGAGTCATAAACGCGAAGTGATTCATATGCTGTCGGATAAAGATAAGTTCCGCCGTCTGTCCATGGACCGCTTGACTGGGCTACCCAACTCATTACGCCACCATTAGTGGAAGAAAGCACATAGCCGCTAACAGCCGGATATGCCGTTGGAAGAGTGTATGTTAAATCCGCCGCCTGATCCCCACCTTGTAAAATTGTGTATTTTGTTGGACTAGCACCGGTTTCTAAAATACCAAAAGTCCCAGCTACGGAAAGTTTTTGGTTGGGATTGGAATTGCCGATTCCGACATTATCTGATGTGCTATAGGTTTTAGCACCGGTTATATCTTGATACCAGGCGCTTAAAGCTGACTCAGTACCTTGGCTATTTTTGTAGTAAAGGTTATATATTGAACGCGAATAGGCCTCGGTTGGCGGGGTAAATCCTGTTGTCCAACGCGCTATACCATTACTAAATCTAAATTCGTCTAGCCAACCATTCCATTCCTCGGCAATTCCGCCCGGCCCGGTTCCTTCTCTTACGCCCACATGAAACGCGCTGCTCGAGCTTAAATCCGCACTAACGGCGGTAGATGCGACTTCGGTGCCATCTAAATACATTTTTAAGGTTGTGCCGTTGCGCACCACGGCAACATGATACCAAGTATCGGCATTAAAGGTTATCTCGCTACTTACAATATCAACAATACCTCCGGCGGTTTTATATGCAAAATTCATTCTTATATTCGTGCCCCAGCCATCATTGTGCCCCACGCCCCAACACCAGTCGCCGGTAACTGTTTCGATATTTCCTCGGGCGGCAAATCGATAGGCATTTGAAGCCACAGAAATAGCACTTCTTGCCCAGAGATCAATGGTAAAATCGCCAGTGCCAATATCCCAATCTGTGCTATCGTTGGAAGTTAAATAATCGCTAATACCATCAAAAAGACCGCTGGCGGTGCCAAATTTTTGTTGAGCAGTATCAAGTTGCGCGCCGCTATTAGGCGTAAAAGTGTGGCTATAATTTGAACCATCGGTAAAAGTAGTCGAGCCATCTGTTCCGTCCATATGCAATATGGCCTTGGTATAGCTGTCAATTCCGGCGGAAACAGTTGGTTTTTTAGCATAGATTTTTCCATAGTCAACCGTAGCAGAAGGAGAAGATGTTTGTTCTTGTAAACTTAAATTGCCATCAATAGTCAATTTCTCATTTGGTGTTTGCGTGCCAATTCCCACATTGGCTGATAATACATTAATTTCATCTGTGGCTTGATCGTCAAATTCAATTCGGCCCGCTAAAGCACCTAGGCCTAGCCATTGTCCACTCGCCGAAGAAGAAGAAAAAACACTGCTAGCAGTCATGGAGCCAACTGTAGAAACGCCGCTTGACGGCGATACCCAACTAATACTGCCGGCATTGTTTTGTAAGATAGTAATCCCCACGGTCGAAGTAATAGCCGAAATGGTATCGAGGACATTTGTCCCTAAAATCGAACCGGCGGCAATAGTGCCCAAACCTGTTCCGCCGTCAGCTACCGCCAAATCGCTAATACCGGTTACGGAACCGCCGGTTACCGACACGTTAGGAATACTGACCGAACCGCTATCACTAACTGTTAAGGCGGTAACAGAACCGTTGTTACCGGTTTTTAAAATAATTTCTCCGCCGCTGGCATTGCCTGAGGTAGATTGTAAAATCAAATCGTCAGCGGCGGCAGTACCGCCAATTAGAGTTTGCCCGCCATTGCGACCGACCAAGAGCGCAAAATCGGTTTCATTTTTGCCATCAACCGTATCGGCATTGTAAGCATAGCCTACTGCGCCAATACGCTTACGAGGCACCATTTCGCCATCGCCGCCGACATCAACTCCTAAATAGTACGTATCGGTATTAAAATCTAAGCTTAGTGCATTTGTGCCCGCATAGGTAGCGGTATCACCCAACATGACAGAAAAAATCCCATTGCTAACACCTACCGAAACCGCCTGTTTTGCGCCACAAGTTCCCTTCCATGTCCACAAACAGCTTCCGCCGGATTCGGCGTCGTAGATAGATATAGTAAAATTATAGCTACCATCAGGTTGGGGAATATTGCTTAAATTTGTTAACTTGCCTTGATAGTTAAGCATTTTAGCAATACCGGCGCTAGCTTTCACCTGAGGCTGTGGGGCAAAAGCGCCAAATTGCCACAAAAAGATAAAAATAAAGCCAAAAATATAACAGATTAAAGTCAGCCAATGAAAAAAGTTATGATATGGCCAAAGATGCCATCTGTAATAACCTTTAAAACGCTGCCTGAATAGTTCGTGGGGAAGAGAAAAAATCCGAAAACTCGTTTTCGTGCTTTGCTGGATTCGATTAAGTTCTTTTTCTAACTCTTCTGATGATTTCATTTTATTTCGACTGTTCGCTAACGACCTCGTCCCTTACCCGCAAGGTGAGCAAATTATTGCCATAATCGACCGGGGCATATTTTGGTCTATTTAATATGAGAATAATTATTAAGATTAAAGCCGCAATCATTCTAATGGGAAATACCCAATAGCTTAGACTCGCCGTGATATTATTTTGCTGACCGTATCTTAAATCTAAAAAAGCGGTATATTTGCCAAAGCCCAAGTAGGATTTTCTGGTCCATGTAGGTGTTAGCTTCGTTGTCTGCCCAACGTTTGTTGTAATTCGTTCAGGATTAATATTTAAAGTGACAACATTTTTGTGCAACAAATTCTCTATTTTTATATTGCCATAAGTTGTAATTGAAGTAGTGCCAATATTTTGAAAAACTATTTGAAAATCAACGTTAGCAAATTCAAAGAGTTTTTTGCTGGTAGAAAAATTTTTTAAAATGCCGGCGCTTTCCAGCCTTAATACTTCGGCAGTTATTTTAATATTTTCTGACTTTGCGGCGCTAACTATAATAGATTTATCCTCGCCAAAATAAAAAACTCCCAAAATTATAAATATTATTATGGTTAAAACGGCTTTATAAATGATTTTATTCATCTACTTTAAAAGTATTATTTTTTCCAGCGAATGTGTGTTGCCATCCAAATCAAAACCAATAAAATTATAACGGCACCGAGCGTCTCTTTCCAGGGGATAATCCAAAAAATTAAATTGGCCGTAGCTGTTTGAGCATTACCGTAAACTAGTTTTAAATCTGCCTTATACCAGCCAAAACCATATTTTTTCTCCCAATCATTTTGAAATTTTCTAATGCTGTTGGGCAATACATTGCCATTTTTATCATTAACGGTTAAACTGGCGATTTTTTTGCCCAACGCGTTTTTGATAGTTATTGTACCCTGTGGTTTTACATGAACGCTGCTTAAATTTTCAAAACGACCTATAAAATCAACGATGTTTTTGCTATTTAAATATAATTTTTTATTAGTAGAAAAACTGGCTATTTCCGCCCTGTATTTAATATCGCCGGGAACCGATACTAATAATAAGGTGCCGATTTTAGGAACTACCACCGTGCCGCTGCCGGAAATAATTGATTCAGAAGTAATTTGCGGAGTAAAAAAGATTACGCCATAATGGCCGCCCGGTTCAGCGTTTTCCGGAACTTTAATGGTGTATTTTACTTCTTTTGTTTCGCCTGGATTTAGAGAAAAATTATTATTCTCTGTCGTTACCCATTTGGCTAAAGAAAAAGTCTGATTATCTGTCTCGGGATCAAGGAAAATCTGCCCGCCCTCTTCGCCTTGGGCAGCAAAATCTTGAATAGAAATAGAAATTTTTAGCGCATTTTCGGTTGGATTGGTTAATTTAATATTGTCAGTAAATGAATTACTTCTGTTAGTTTCTATTTCCTTTAAAGGCGGAGATACAACCAGGCCAGTCGAGTCCGCAGCCTTAGTATGTCCAACAAAAAATAAACTAATTAATAGTATAGATATAACTAAAACAAATTTCTTTAGCACATTCCCTCCCTTAATTACTAATTATTACAAATTAAAACATCTTACAAATTATTACGAATAAAATTTAAAATGTCTCTGGTCTCTGGAAACAGGCAGCTGGAAACTACTCCTAAAAATTCCCCGTGCAAATATATGTATGGGTGGCAGTATAAGAACCTGGCTCAGTAGTATTAGCAATGTTGGCAATATATGTAAGCGTATAAGTGGTGGTATCAGAAACGCCGGCGGAATGAGCGACTTCGTCAGGCAAACTGGCGGTGTCAAAAGCATAATTAGCCGTATCGTAAGGAGAAACAGCGCTGCCGCTGCCGCCTGCCGCACCAACTTTAAAGCCAAATTGCTCGGTGCCCGGGTTAGACGCCGCCGCAACTGCGCCGATAGCGGTAATTGTATTGGCGCCACTTGTTAGGGTTGGTCCATTCACCGTAATGGAATAACCGGAAGTTGAATTAGTGGCCGCGGTCATGGCGGCAGTATCGGTTTTAACAGAAAGCGGACTTAAAGTACCCAAAGCAACCGTCCCGTCAGTAACATTAAAAGACAAATAGGGATCGACAGACGCGGTAATCACCACTTGATCTTCGTCGGAAATTGCCAAGGCATAAGAGCCAGAATCGCTAGCGCCAGAAGTCAGAGCAACAGTATAAGATCCGGCTGTAGTCGCATTGGTCATTTGCTTGTCGCCACCAGTCGCATTGGTGCCAATTTTAATAATTATGGTATGTCCGCCAACAATAGTCCCTGTATCAGAGGTAATGGTTAATTTATTCCTTGTGCTGCCGCTATCGGAAAAAGCCGCTCCCCAAGTGGTGCCGGACGGGGTAGCCGCCAAAGTTAAATCAACGCCATGACGATTGGCATCGACATCGGTATAATCAATGCCGGCTTCGCCAATAAAATCGCTCGGAAAGGTAACGGTAATCGTTTCTCCCGCTCCAACACCTGTGGGTGTTACAAAAGTAATGGTGTGATTAGAAAGAGTGTTTTTCTTTAGTCTAGTAGCAGTATCAGAAACACTGGTTAAACTGGCAGCGAAAATTTTTTCATAGGGCAAAAATAAAAAACTAAAAATTAAAACGAGCGAAATGAAAGCAAAAATTTTGGTAATAAGTTTATTTTTGACGATTGGCATTTTCCTCCCCATTATTTAATTTATAATGTCTAATTTTTATATAAAGAATATCTCAAAACCCAAATGTCAAATCTTAAAACTTTAACTTATAACTTGTAACTTATAATTTATAACTGCTTTAACGTCTAGCATCTAAAGTCTATTTTTATACCAGCTTCTATAAACCATCGATCTCGTTCTTACTTATTGTAACCCAATTAGCAAATATTCGTCAATAAACAATAAAGTTAATAATTTGTTGTACAGATATAAGTAGTGGTAGCCGTATAATTATTTCCAGCAGCGCTTAGCAAAGAAACACTGGCTCGATATTGAGCAGTTAAAATATCATTAGCAATAAATGAATTATATGAGCCGATATTAGACAAAGTTGAATTATCTAAACTATTTATTTTTGTTCCGCTTACATATCCAGCATCGGCATGAGTTCCCGTGATTGTTAGACCATAATGCTCGACTCCGGCAACAGGTAAATTAATAAAAACATTGGGCGTGGTGGCGTCAGCAATTTTTTTACTCCCATCTATAAGGCCGTATTCGATGCCAACTGGGGTGTTATCGTAAGCTTTAACACTATATCCTAAAATTGAACTGGTCGAAACAGTAATGGCTGCCGATTGAGTACTGACGCTTAAATCCGTTAGTGTGCCCAAGTTGATAGAGCCTGGAGATACGGAAAAAATTAGCGTATAATTATCCGGCGTTATGAATCCAGAATAAATACGATAATTCGCGCTTTGGCTTGTACCAGTAGAATTTTCACCTAAATTATGCCAAATTCTATAATTGCTTGAGTCACTGTATCCTCCGGACTCATTTAAGATATCCGAATTTATGGCATTACTACCAGAGCTCATTGCCAAGACTGAGCCTCTATTAAAACAAAAAATACTCAAAAATATTGCTGCGTAGAGTAATTTTCGTAAAACCATAAAGTGATTTATTTATTTTTCTATCGTGATTGCTTGCGCTGGGCAAGCTGTTGCGGCCTGTTCGATGCAATCTTTGTTTTTGGCGAAATTAGCATCACTTCTCACTTGCGATTTTCCTTCTGAATTTAGTTCGAAGACTTCGCTACAAGTGTTTACGCAAGCTCCGCAGCCAATACAAAGATCTTTGTTGACTTTTGGCTTCATATTTTCCCTCCCTTATGATAAGAATTAAGAAGAAAGAGGTAAGGATTAAGTAAATTAATCACCGTGTTTAATCCACGAATTTAATAATTTACCCACTTCTTCTGTTAAATTATATATTTTAAGTCCTTGCTGATAATTAATTGACATTTAACTTCTTCTGATTTTCCCCATTTTATTTCTTTACTTACTTCTTATTGTATCATTTAATAACAAAAAACACTAAGATAATGATGCCTAGTGCCAGAGTAACTAAAGCATTAATAAGCCGCCAAGTCGATGCCTTGCTTTCTTGCCAAAAAATCATTTTTTCCACTACTTTTCGGTTAATTGCTACCAGATAAATAACAATAAGCGGCAAAACAAACATTAAATTATAAAGTAATAGATAGACAAATCCTTTTAGAAACGTGGCATTGTCTTCCAGTAAACTAATAGTGGAAAGATAAATTGCGCCCGAACAAGGAAATTCACCCAATGCCACCAAAAACCCAACCACTATTATAGCTGGGATACTGGCTTTATATATCCATTCAGAAATAATCTGGCGAGTACCTAAAGAAATGCGTAAATTAAGATTTGGTAAAAAATTAGGAAAAAAATAATCCTTTAGGCCAATGAGTCCTGCTACAATCACTAAACTGGCGGCGATAATACTAATAAGATGTGGAATACCAAAAATATGCATCACTTTTAACAACCCTAGACCAATTAATAGATAAGTAACGTAAATTGACAAAATATAAAAAAGTCCCATTACCAGCATAAAAGAACGATTTTTTAGCAACGTGAAAGAAAGCGCAATAAAAAGAAGCAGTATAGCGATTGCGCAAGGATTAAAACTATCGATTAGGCCATTAATTATAACTAAAGGCAACAAATTCTGCATAAAATTATGTCAAAAGTTAAATGTTAAATGTCAAAACCATATCTTAAATCTTAAAACTTTTTTTCTAAATTAGCTTCTTTAAACAAGCAACTAACGTCTAGCGTCTAATGTCTATTTGACTAGTAATCTCCAAATCCATTCGCCAGCTTCTCATATCCATTTGGCGCACTACGATAATACCCGGCGCCATCCGGTCCGCTTTCCCATTTAGAATTTAGCGGCGCCTCGTAATGCTCTCCGGTAGAAGGTGAATAAACATTTTCATAGCCCATAATCGCCTCTTGCCATTTATCAGATAAGCTCATCTCTGGATTATCGCTCTCCGAGCTAGGATTGCTTTTTTCTAAATCTAAACTTGCAGTGGAAGGCCGCAGCTGAGTAGTGCAACGTAATGATATTGCTGAATAAATCGCTAACGCGCCTTTGGCGTCCCATAAATCCGTTGCGGTATCAGCCATATAGACCGACATCACATAACCGCCCAAATCCGGCACATCATATTTTTTATAAAAAATAATGCCTTTTTTGTTGTTGGAAGACGTAAAATCCCTTTTAGTAAAACCATACCCCATATCTGTGGGGCTAGACATGGAAAATCCCTCAAAACCTGCCAATGGCATCCAAGCATTTAAAAAGTCATCTTCGTTGTTATACATGTAACTGTAAACAAAAGTAATACCCCAGCCAGCATGCAGGGTTTTATCCGGAGAAAAAACATCGACCCCGCTAGCTTGCTGATTAGATATTATTGCCCAATCTTCCGGCGCCAGCGCCTTACAATAGCCGGTTTGTTTGGTAACTAGTTTTAGCGCACTGCTGTCGATAGTTTTTGCTGCCGCCTTGGTCGATGCAGAAGTTTTTGCCGCATCTAAAGATACGCTAACTGTGGCGGTATTTGAAGGAGTTACGGAGATATTTTGATTTTTTGTCAATTCATTATTTTGTTTTTCTTGGTAATATTTATAGGAATAATAGCCTAAAGCGATAGGACTCGAAATTAAAACTAAAATTATGGCAACAAAAATAATTCGGCTTGTTTTATTTGTCCAAACTCTTTGCCAAAAACCTTTTTTTTCTTCTATTTGTTGATTTTCCATTTTCTTACTTCTCAATTCTTAATCCTTATAACTTATGACTTCGCCTATTCTTGGTACCGCCAACGGGATTTGGACCCGTGTTTTCAGGATGAGAACCTGATGTCCTAGACCGGGCTAGACGATAGCGGCAACTAAACCAATCATAACAAAAAAAATATCTTCCAGAAAGACCTATGTCTTAAATCACCTCCGAGGTGTAGAACCTCTTCCACCTCGGAGGTGATACAGTTATTTTATTATTTCCTTAATTATTTCCACTAATTTTCCTGGTTGGGTTTCGGCTTTGGATAAAAACATCTTCGCGCCGTATTTTTCTGCCAACATTCTATATTCTTGTCTTGGATAAGCAGTCAGGATAATTACCGGAATATCTTTAGTATCAATTCTTGATTTTAAAATTTGCAATACTCCGATCCCGCCTTTTTCCGGCAGCATTAGATCCAATATAACAATATTGGGCATCTTCGTCATTACCAAATCCAAACCCTCTCTGCCATCTCCAGCTGTAAAAACTTCAAAATGTTCTTTTAAAAAACGAGATTTATACATTTCGCGCAATAACTCGTCGTCTTCCACTATCAATATTTTAAGTAGATTTCCCATAGAATCTTTTATATAACCAAACCGCAATAATTATTAAAATCGCTAAGATAGCTAAAATATAAAGCCACAAGTATACTATATTTTTGTTGGCAGTTTGTTTTTGATCTACCGGTGATGATTGTGTAATTGGAGAAACTACGGTTGCGCTTGGTGTCACACTTATCGTTGGTGTCGGAGTCACTGTTGAAGCTGTAAGCGCGATATTATCATTGGCTCCACCAACGGAAGTTGCAGTTTGTGTCGGTTCAACAGAAAAATTCGCGGTAGATGCAGTGGATATGTTTCCTGCGCTATCTTGGGCTTTGGCTTCTAAACTATGCTGGCCAGCCGAGAGAGCATCGCCCGAAGGAATAGTAAATGACCATTTGCCTGAAGAATCGGCGTTAGTTGTATACGATTTTGTATCGCCAGAAACCGTTAATAAAATAGTTGAATTTACTTCAGCTGTTCCCTCAAAGGTTGGGGTTGAATTAGTAAGCGTTTGTCCGCTAGCTGGCGAGCTAATAACCGGCGCTTGTGGCGCCTGAGTATCAACTGTAAAAGTATAAGACGCCGCTTGACTAATATTATCTTTTAAATCGCTTGAACGTAAATACATAGTATGTTGGCCGTCACTAAGTAAGGGCGAAGCAAGATTATAATTAGCTGATTTAGCCGAATACGAACTGCCAACCATTGTCCATAAACCATCGTCAACCTTATATTCTATTTTAGAAATATTGGTCATTAGATCGACTGTGCTGCCAGTAAATTCTGGACGTGCGTTGTTGGTAAGAGTACTTGGATAACCGGCCATTGTAATAGTCGGGGCTGTTAAATCAACAACTGTCTGTCCGTTGGAATTACCGGCGGCGCCCAACGTATAGGCGCCATTTTCCGCGCGCACACTAAAATAATACGTCTGGTCAACCGCCAGGGAAAGACCGTTTTTTGTTATCGACTGACCAGCTTCAACCCAGGTCCAATTTACCACGTCGGTTCCGCCTGGAGTTGTGCCAATGGCATATTGGTACTCATCGATTCCTGATTCCGGATCAGATGCTGCATCCCAATGAGCAGAAAGTGTGCTTAATGATTCAACAGAACCGATATCAGCTCCCGATAAACCATCGTAAACAGCCGGCGACGAAGGCGCACTGTCGTCATAGGTAAAACCTGCGCGGGAATCGTCAGCTAAATTTGTTTCTACGTTGCCATAGGCGTCGGTAGCCCGAGCAGTAATTGTATAGGTTGTGCCACCGATTAAATTAGTTTTGTTTAAATCATATTTCCAAAATAGATATCCTAAAATTGGCATCGCCTCGTTCCAGCTCTCTAGCACTGTCCAGGTTGCACCATTCCAATAATATGTTGTTCCGCTTGACTCATAAGTAACCTGAACATCAACAGTATTAATGCCGCGGCTATCATAGGCCATACCCAGCATGCTATTCGGCCATTCTGTATCGCTAACAAACCCTTCCGCAGATCCGGGAATGACCATTGTCGTATATGGTTTAGTAGCATCAGCCGCCGCATTCATAGTAGCAAAGCCTAAATTATATTTGCTATCAACGTTACGGCCAAAATAAAACATTTCGTATGCATTATTGGTACTATCGTAAGCTACCATCGGACTAAAAATAGCGTCCTCGTCCCAAGCACCATCGCCGCCAACATTAATAATTGGATTAGAGCTATATTTTTTCCAAGCGACGCCATCTTCAGAATAAGCATGACCGATTTTATAGTGAGTATCTGAACCGTTACCAGAAAAAAACATTTCATAAATTGACCCTCGTTTAAGTACATCAAAACCCCAAGTATTGGCATAATCCCAATCCGGATTTGTGCCTTTTGTTAAAACCGGATTAGATTCCGACTTAGTCCAGTTTATACCATCGGTAGAAGTGGCATAGCCTATTTGCCAGCCACTGTTCCAGCCGGCATCGGGATATTTAATATTATTTCCCACGTACCACATTTTATATTCCGTCGCTGACACTTGAATCACGCGTGGATTTCTTACTAAACCATAATCCCATCGGGGAGCACTAAGACCGGTAGTTAATACCTGCTGACGATTAGTCCAAGTAACGCCGTCAGTTGATTCGGCATAGCCAATACTATTAGTGCTAACATCAGACATAGCCGCATACCACATTTTATATTTTTCGGCTGTATCATCCCAAATAACATGCGGTTCAAAAATTGCATAATCATCAAATGAGCCGCTAGCGCCTAAAGTCATCACCGGATCGCCACTAATTTCATCTAAATTGCCGATGTTAATATCTTCATAATTATTAATTAATAACCAGTCTGAACCATTAGGAGAAACAGCTAAATAAATGCCATTGTCTTTACTAAACCAAATCCCATAGCCATTAATGTCGCCGCTTTGAAAATCGGCATCTTTAAATACACCCTTCACAGCCTGGGTATTTAATTTGCTGGCAATAATAATATCGGAAACCGTGCCGCGCATAACCGATCCGTACATTATCGAACTATTATTAAACATTCTTTCTTCTTCGGTGGGTGCGCTTAAATCTTCCTCGCCCAAAATCCAAGCCATTAGATTACCGAAAAAAGTGCCGATATTGTACAGTCCACGAATTGGGTTAGTAGGAAATTTTACCCAATTTTGGCTATTGTACATAAATAAATCACTAACGTTTGCGCTATTGTTGCCAGCCGCATCGGTCGAACGAGCAATGACTTTATAGCCGCTTCCGTTGGTTAAATTGGAACTTGCTAAACTATACGACCACGAAGTTGTGCCGGTAGCGGTAAGCCAAGTACTGCTCGTCTCCCAGGAATCGCCGTCCCAATATTTACTGTCTGACGATCTTTGAACAGTTAACCGACTCTGGCTGACCCCACTACCAGTATCGGAGGCGGTGCCGGAAATTGAACCTAGCCAATTATCAGAATTATAATAATCATTGGTGGTAAAACTTATTGTTGGATTAGTGGTATCAATAACAATATCTTTATTGGCAGATAAATTAGTTGCCGGCGTAAAACTTACCATTGGATTGCTAGCCTGATCAGAAATTGTGCCGGCAACAGAAAGAACATTTAAGTCCGAAGAAGTATCGCCAGCCATTACCGTATAATTGCAACTGCCGCTAGCGGCGTTAGAAACAGTTAAAGTGCAAGTTCTGTCCGTATCTCCGGTTTCTAAAGTTATTATTACATTTCCTGTCGAAGTAATATTTTCGGAAAACGTAACATCAATATCGATAGTATCGCCGGCATTATAAGAACCATTCATGGCGTCGGAGGTAATATTGGTAATTGTCGGCGCAGTGTGATCACCGCTATCAACAGCAGGCGCGGTGGCATAACCCATTTTTGTGCCGGCGGCGTTGCGATACCACATTCTATACGTAGTTCCGTCTTCAATAACAGTGGGAAACAGCACTCCGTCCCAATCCCAATCGGTAATTATCCCGGGCGACAAAATTGGATTGTCTTCCGATTTATTGGTCATCCAACCAGTTACACCGTCGGCAGAAGTTGAATAACCAATCTTATAATAATTATCACCGTTTTCTGCTGAATACCACATTTCGTAAGTATTGTCGGAATTTTTTATCACATCATGCGAATAAATTGAATTGTCATCCCATTGACCGCTAGTTCCAACTGTTAAAACAATATTGTTGGCGGTACTGCCATCGAAAGTTACCTGACCGAGATTTTGGGTATTATCCCAGGTGGTTCCGTTAGTGGAAGTGGCGTAGTCAATTCTTTTGTCGCCATCTTCACCTACCATACTGGTAAAGGCCTGATACCACATTTTATAAGTATCGCCATCTTTAATAACTACTGGCGCGTAGAGACCATTGTTTTCCCAAATATGAAAAGTAAAGCTGGTAGAACTTTCGGCGCTCCAAACCACCCCATCGCTAGAGCTTCTGTAACCTATATAGCTGGCGCCGCCAACACTTTCATACCATATTTTAAATTTACTATCACTAGAATCGTAAATTACCGAAGGTTCATGAACATTACTAACAGCTCCCGAGGGATCGGTGCATTGGGTCTTAGAACTCCAAGTTAGACCGTCTGCCGAGGTATAATGATACAGTCGACGGCTTATCCCCTCTAAATTCTCAGTCCATAAATGATAAGTGTCGCCTACTTTAACCACTCGCTGATAATACATTTCTGAATCAGATAAAACCGGGTTTGATCCATATTTTGTCCAAGTGGTGGAAGCGTTAGCTTTAACCTTTTCGGGAAATTTAAAATAATTAAAAAAAGGACCGAATGTTAAAGATAACATCAGTAATATGGCTAGATATCCACAAATTTTTCGCACGTTGCTCTTTTCGACTAGCATTACGCTACTCCTCCTTGAGAGCTTGTCTAATAACTATCTCTGATTCGTTCCAAGAAACAGTTATTAAACAGGCTCTGAGAGCATGCTTATACACAATACTATGTGTATGTATATTTTAATTATAAAATATCTATATTTATAATGCAATAAATACGTATAAACAAAAAAAATCCCCCGGGAAAAACCCAAGGGGATAAGGAATCAAGGATTCCAGAAGATTCAAGAATCCAAGACTCCCAGTGTTACTTGCGAACAGCCGCAAACCGGGAACAGTCGAACCAGTTGCTGCTAATCCAATACAAGTCCAGCGTACGCTCCGCGCTGCCCCCGTCAAGATAAGGGCAAAAGCGGCCACCAATCGGGTCCTGCCTGACAGAACCGAGTCCAACGATCGGAAATTCCCTTTGTAGATCAGGAAATTTTGCACTCAGAGCCAAAAGTTCATAGAACTCCACTGGCCGCAAACCGCGCTTGCTCAGTTCAGTGAGAACCTGTCTGGTACTCATTCCTTTGTCGAAGTGGACTAATTCGATACTGAGTTCGACATTACCCGAACGGGTGGTGGAAAAATTTTTGGAGTTAACGTTGTCGTCATACCAGTCCAAACCGCAGGCCTTAATAGCTTCCTCCACGATCTGGTCGTAATTAACGACAACTTGGTATACACAATCGGTTTGATTATTAGTGAATCGTCCTTCGATTGCTGCCTGAAGATGCCATTTGAGCTCTTCTGGGTTGAACGGATAGCCATTCTTTTGTCGCAGTTGCCGTCCAATCTCGAATAGTTGACCTGTGATTTTCTCATACAGTTCGCCTGTGACGCATTTCGCCATGACGAGTACCTCCTTGCGTTTTTCGTCCGCTCGACGTATTTTGTTCTTAAAGAACAGCAAGATTGTACCATATTTAACCTGTATGTCAATAAGTGGGTAGTTCCCAGTTGCCAGCAACCAGTCCCGTGGGCCCCCCCGGGGGTTAAAAATTGAAAATAATCCAAACCAGCTTCTGTAAACTAAAAATTTTTCCACCACCCGTTC
>JAMDBS010000018.1 GCA_023487325.1 Patescibacteria group bacterium | reverse complement strand
GCTTGAGAAACCGGCACCAAATTAAATGCCACGGTTACTCAAGACTTAATTTTATCGATTTTTACACCCAAAACACCGCTTCATGACGGCGCGGTTATTATTTCCGGTAATAAAATTATTGCGGCTGGCTGTACGCTTCCCTTGAGTGAAGAAAAATATAATTTTACAATTGGTACGCGACACAAGGCCGCTATTGGGCTTTCTCAGCAGAGCGATGCAATTATTATTGTAGTTTCCGAAGAACGCGGCTCCATATCTTTAGCCTATAATGGCATTTTGTCACAGAATTTAGATTTAGAGCGCTTAGAGCAATTGATATTAGAAATAATGCAGCAAAAACAATTGGAAATTAAAAATAGTCAGAAGGACACTAGACGATAAAATATGTCATAAGCCGTAAGACATAAGAATTAAGGAGTAAGAAGTAGACATCAGATATTAAGGCGTTAGACGATAGACGCTAGTCAACTTATAACCTATAACTTATAATTTATAACTTTTAAAAATACCATGTTCAAAATAATTACCAACAATTGGCCGGCAAAAATTATCTGTCTGCTTTTAGCAGTTGGTCTTTGGATTTTTGTTACCTTAAACTCGGCTAAAATCGCTAATTTTCCGGGCAATATTACCTTAGAAACCAAAAATATCCCGGTGGGAATGACCGCGATTTCGGACACGCAGAATGTCCAGATTAAAATTTCTGCTGACCGTTCCTTATGGAACAGATTGTCGGCGAGTAATTTTAACGCTTACGTTGATCTTGCCAACCTATCTACGGGTACTCACGAGCTGGATATAAAAGTAGCTTGCAACCTCTCTGGTGTGCAAATTGTTTCAACTAATCCGGAAAAAGTTCTGGTTACCCTCGAACCTTTGGTTAAAAAAACCGTTTCTGTTATAGCGCAAGTTGAAGGTACGGCCGGCGAAGGCTTGACTGCGGGCGATATTAAAATAGAGCCTAGCGAAGTCGAGCTTTCTGGTGCGCAAAGCATCGTGGGTCAAATTTATGAAGCCACCGCCATCATTAAATTAAACGGCGAAACAACCGATTCCACTAAGGCAATTAATGTCGTAGCTCTTGATGCTGAAGGAGAAATAATTAAAAACATCAGCTTCAATCCTTCGGCAGTCAAGGTAACAGTTCCAATTATAAAGGGAGCCAATACTAAAACCGTGGGAATCAAAGCTAAAATTACAGGTCAGCCAAAGGTTGGTTTTTGGGTCAAAGAGATAAGAGTTAATCCTGCTGATGTGGCGATAACTGGCTCAGCGAGTGTTCTAAAAAGCACTAATTATATCGAGACTAAAGATATAAATATTGATAACATTGATGCCAATAAATCATTGACTGCCGATTTGAATTTAACGAGCGGCCTGAGTTCGATTGATAAAATTTCTCAGGTTAAGGTCGATATTATCTTAGATAAAACCCTTACCCAAAAAGAAGTGATTGCTTCTTATAATTGGCAAAATTTAGCGTCTAATTTGAAAATTGATTCCATCTCGCCCGCTAGTGTAAAAGTTATTTTTTCTGGCTATGCTGATCAATTAGCCAACCTTACCGGCGATAATGTCAAATTAAACATCGGCTTATCTGATTATAAGTCGGCTGGATCTTATGATATAGATTTGAGCAAAGACCTATTTATATTTCCCGAAAGCTTGAGTGTTGTTTCTTATTTGCCTACTTCTATATCTATAACTTTAGTGAATAAATAAACATCTGTGGATAACTATTGAGATAACAGGTTAAATTGACATATCCGGCAAGCTTGGTATAATACTTATCGTAAGGAGCTACTATTAGTACGCTGTTTTTGAATACAAAAACAAAAAACAATTTAAGAGAATTAGCCCATAATTTGTATTCCTACCTAGCAAATCACGTAGGAATTTTTGCTATCACGTTAGTTGTGTTGCTGGCTAATTTATTTATAGCTCGCGCCAATGCTTCTTATGTAGCCAATTTAAACTATTTAGAGCCATCTTCGGCTAGCGTTGCGTTAGAAAATATTGATAAATTTACTCCTAATATTTCGGAAAATGCTCAAGATGTAAAATCGACTTTGGCAATCGCCGAAAGTGAGGAATACGTCAAACAGAGTGAGTCATTAACTACCGAAGGCACTAAGCTAGAACAAGAATATGTAGTGCAAAAAGGCGATACAATGACAACAATTGCCCAGAAGTTTAATCTTCATGTGGCAACTATCTTAGATCGCAATAATATTGATGTTAACTCTGTAGAAAGCCTTAAGACTGGGCAAACTTTAATTATTCCTTCTAAAGATACTTCTGATTCTCAAGATTGGTTAGCTCAGTTGAATGCTAAAAAAGAACAAGAAAGAAAACTGGCCGAACAAAAAAGGCAGCAGCAATTAGCCGCGGCTAGAGCTGTAGCTACTCGTAATTCAGCATCATCTCGAACCGCTACCTCAACTAAAGGTGCTAAATTAGCTGAATATAGCGGGAATAATTCATATCCTTATGGGTGGTGTACATGGTATGCAGCTTCTAGGCGTAGTGTGCCTGGTAATTGGGGTAATGCGGGCAGTTGGTTAAGAAGTGCGCAAAATTCTGGTTATGCCACCGGTTCTGAGCCACAATCTGGTGCTATTATTGTTACCAACGAATCATGGGTTGGTCACGTTGGCTATGTCGAATCGGTAAATGGCGATCAAGTTACTATTTCGGAAATGAATTATCGCGGTTGGGGCGTAGTTTCTAGCCGCACAATTAATGCCGGAAGCGGAGCAATTAAGGGGTATATTTATTAGAGTTTACAAGTGGAAAGTCGAGAGTTTATAAGAATCGCGAAGAGCGATTTTTTTTGATTAGATTAACCGTTCATTTTTTCTAAAAAGACGCAGTCGATTGTCCTGGCGAGTCAATTTTTGTTTCGCTCGGATATTGTCTCATTCTCGACCACTCCGCCTGCAATGCCTTGCAAATGGCGGGCAGGCCTAGCCAGCCTATTTCCCCGCCATCGGCGGGGTCAACCGGCGCTTCATTTGGCAACATCCTCGCTTACTTTATTGCATATCTGTAGTATTATTGTATAATAATTTTATGCTTACAGATGAAGTAATAATAAAAATTAAAGCAGGCAGGGGTGGTGATGGCTGTGTTTCTTTCCGCCGTGAAAAATACATTCCTAAGGGCGGTCCAGACGGCGGCGATGGCGGCGATGGCGGCAGTATTTATTTTCAAGCAGACAATAACGCTAACACTCTGACTTTTTATAACACGAGAAAATTTTTTAAGGCTCAAAGCGGGCAAGGCGGCATGAGCAAAAAATGTCATGGGAAAAATGGGGAAGATCTAATTCTAAAAGTTCCTGTCGGGACGATTGTCTATCAAATCGGCAATACCACATATAAAATTGCTGACTTAATTAAAGATAATCAGCGTGTTTTGGCAGCGCGCGGCGGCGTAGGCGGGTGGGGGAATGTTCATTTTGCTACCGCCACCCATCAGACGCCATACGAGTTTAAACCCGGGACGCTCGGTGAAGAAAAGACCCTAAAACTCGAACTGCAAATGATTGCCGATGTCGGTCTAATTGGTATGCCCAACGCTGGTAAATCTACCCTATTATCAAGAATTTCTTCAGCTAAACCTAAAATCGCCAATTATCCCTTTACTACCCTGGAACCAAATCTAGGCGTTGTTAAGGTTGATAATGAATCTAGTTTTATTGCCGCCGACATTCCGGGTTTGATTGAAGGTGCTTCCATGGGAAAAGGTTTGGGTGATAAATTTCTGCGCCACGTTAAACGAACCAAGCTTTTAGTTCATTTGTTAGATGTAAATAGTCAAAATATATTGAAAGATTACAAAACCATTCGTTTGGAATTAAAAAGTTTTGATCCGCAGCTGCTAAGAAAAGAAGAAATTGTGGTAATAAATAAAGTTGATACAATCAATCCCAAATCCGTGAAAATCCCCGCTACGCTTAAAAAACTCCACCCAATTCTTGTCTCTGCCGTTTCCGGTTATGGAATAAACGAACTTTTATACGCAATGAAGAAAAAAGTAGTTGGCTCTTGACAAGTAATTTTTTTGTGATATTATAGTATCAGACTGTGGAAAAGTATGAGAAATTAAATCTATTTAAAGGATAAATTGCGTGGATAAGGTAAAAACCCGCAAGAATTAGTCTCTTTTTAAAGTGCAACCTTCGGAGACGAAGGAATTTTTGTGTATTAAAATTTATCAAAATAAGATCTTAATTTATAAGAGGGTGCAAAAATGAGAAAATTATTTCAAAAACCTCGCGCAGAAGTATCGTTGCCAAATCTTTTGGAAATCCAAACCCAATCCTACAAGTGGTTTATTTTGACTATTTACATCTAACA
>JAMDBS010000154.1 GCA_023487325.1 Patescibacteria group bacterium | reverse complement strand
ATTGTGATATCGGCGCCATTTTTGATTTTGCTGGTAGCATTAATACAGCCCACCACCGCCGGAATACCCAGTTCACGGGACACAATGGCCGCATGCGAAGTCCGTCCGCCTTGATCAGTCACAATCGCTGAGGCGATTTTCATAATCGGTTCCCAATCCGGATCAGTCATTCGGGTAACCAAAACTTCCCCCTCTTTAAACGAATCAATATCCTTAGTATCTAAAATAACATGGGCCTTACCGTTGGCAATTTTATTGCCGACCGAAGCCCCGCTAACGATTTTCTCGCCGCTCCCAATCAAAACATATTCCCTGATTTTAGAAAAATCCCGAACGGCATGAACTGTTTCCGGTCGAGCTTGAATCATATAGAGCTTACCGTCTTCCCCATCTTTAGCCCACTCAGTATCCATTGGAGTCCACTTGCCTTTTTTCCGGCTATAATGCTCTTCAATTTTCATACCCCAGCTAGCCAATTTTAAGATTTCTTTATCCGAGAGAGTAAATGATTCTTTTTCCTTATTGGAAGTCTCAACAATTTTAGTTGGTTTTTCTTGACCATAAATCATTTTTCGAAGTTTCGTACCCAGCTTTTTTTCAATAATGGAGGAAGTTTTCTTAAACACTAAAAATTCGTCCGGAATCACTTCCCCCTGCACAATCATTTCCCCCAACCCCCATGAACCATTAATTAGCACCACATTAGGAAAACCGGTTTCCGTATCTAAGGTAAACATCACTCCAGAACAAGCCAAATCCGATCGAACCATTTTTTGCACCCCCACCGATAGATAAACCTTCAAATGATCAAATCCTTTATCGACCCGATAAGAAATCGCCCGATCGGTAAAAAGCGAAGCCATGCAAGCCCGGATTGCTTCCATAATATTTTCCACCCCCCGGATATTTAAAAAAGTTTCCTGCTCCCCGGCAAAAGAGGCTTCCGGCAAATCCTCTGCAGTAGCAGAAGAGCGAACCGCGAAAGCGGTATTGCGGCCATATTTTTCCTCAGCCTTTTGGAAAGCTTCCTTAATGGCTTGTTGTAAATCTTCGGGTAAATTTGTATTTTTAATTTTTTCCCGGATATTTCTCCCACGGTTTTGCAGGTTTTCTAAATTTTTGGTGTTTAAATCCTTAAGCTGTTCTTTAATAAAATCAGCCAGTCCGGTTTCCTGCAAAAAATGTTTGTAGGCAGCAGCAGTCACCACAAATCCGCTGGGAATATTGATATCTGTGCCTTTAAAGCTTTGAATCATTTCCCCCAAAGACGCATTTTTGCCGCCTACTTCCGGCACATCACCAATATCAATCTCTTCAAAATGTTTTATAAATCCTTGGGGCATGTTAATAAAAAATTTACCTCTTTTAATCAAACCATAAAGTTAGACAAAAATACAATACTAATTCTTTCGCCGGATTAAACTCCCTATCTTCTCGTTAAAGGGGAAATTAATTTTGTAGATTGGCACTATTGCCATTGATCTTTGCCAAAGTTTTTCGGCATTCATTACCATAATAAAAATAACAACGGCATATAACACTGCCACCACAATATCAAATACATAATGCTCGCCAAAATAAACGATAGTAAACCATACCCCTAATAGGTATGGCAGAATCAGTAACCCTTTGGCTTTATACTTTTTCACCAGGAATAACAATGCTAAAACCGGATAAGCTGCATGCAGGGACGGCACTGCCGCCACCAAATTCACTCCAATAAATTGATAAACAGTCGGCAAATGAATTGACCTAGGCAGATTAAGAAAAACTTGATCCATTATTTTGTAAACCTTGGGAATTAATCCCTGCTGGGAAGCCATCCAGGGCGGTTCGGCAGGAAATAAAATATAAGTTATAAAGGCCAAATAAGAAACTAACAGTAACGCCAGGAAATATCGCTTAAAATATTCCCGATTTCTTAACCAAAAAATAAAGCCAATTATCATCGGTACAATAAAATGCGACATATAAAACGCGGTTCCTAAATAGTCATACCAAGAAACTACACCATTAGCATAAAACATGCTTTGCAAACTATTGGTCGGCAAACTGCCAAAAAGGGCTTTATCAAAATTAATCATCTGATAAATATTGGCCGCAGAAATCAACTTGGGAGCCAACCCTCTTAAGTAGTCATAGCTTAGAAGGAGAACAATCGGCACAGACCAGTCACGAATAAACTGCTTACCCCGGCCTAAAACCAAAGTAGCTATTAAAGCCGCGGCAAAAAACATATCGGGATGAATCCAGATTCCCTGTCGGATTAAAAAAATGCTGACAATTACAAAATAGGTAATCGGCAGAAAAAGAGTAACTTTGTGGTATCTCCTCATTTAGTTATATTATTTATGATACCAGACTGGTTAGAAGTTTGTGATAACCTGGAATTTTGGGCCCGCGAGTGAGTAATGCCAAAAATAATTACAGCAGTCACAAGAGCAGCCGCAGCAATGGGAACAAGTACTTTTCGGCTCAATAACCTCACCTCCTTCTAACTGAGTGAGGCATTATACTTTCTTCTTATTATATAATCAATGCTATGTTGAAATTAAATTTAAAAAAACATTTTAGCTGGGCCTTAATAATTCTTTTTTGCGTCTTGCTTTTGGGTTTGTGGTTAAGATATGAAAATATCAAAGGAGCCAACATTGTTTTTGATTTCGATCAATATGAAGACCTATTCTATACTTATAAACTGGCTGTCGATCATAAACTCTTAATTATCGGTCGGGCAATTTATGGCGACCCCCGCATTCATCACGGCGTATTTTATTATTATTACAATCTAATCCCATTTTTATTTTCTGGAGGCAATCCTTTTATCAGTGCTTATTGGAATATTTTCTTTAACGCCGGCGTCTCAATCATTATTTTTTTCTTAGCCAGATCTTTGTTCAAACAAAATTTACCGGGCATCTTAGCAGCAATTATAGCCGCTACTTCTTTTGAGTTAATTAAATTTTCCAATTGGCTGACAATTGATACTGTCACTATTTTTACTATCCCCCTTTTTTATCTTGGACTTTGGCAATATTATCAGGGGAAAAATTGGGGATTAGTTTTATCTGCCGTTTTTTTAGGACTTTCTATCCAGGCTGATCTAACCTTTCTTTACCTGATTCCAGTTTTAGCAATTTACTGGATTATTTTTAAACCACAGATTCCCAATGTCAAATTATTTTTAATTTCCGCTGCTAGTTTTTTTTCAGCAGTTTCTACTTTAATTTTAACTGAGCTAAAACTAAATTTTTCCGGGGTCAAAACTTTGCTTAATTTTTCTGCCGCTTTTAGTGAAACCAAACTCCCTTACATCGATCGCATACGTTTATTTCTTCAGGATTTTGGAACAGATTTTTCCCGTAACTTACTGCCGCAAAGACCGGATCTAGGCATTTTAATTGCGGCAGTGATAATTTTGACGGCGCTGTATTTTCTTTTTTCCAAAAATATCAAAAAATCAGAAAGGGCCGCCATCTATTTTCTCCTGCTGTATCTTTTCTCCCCAGCTGTCACATTGCTGTTGGGCTATCACCAAAAACCCTGGTTTTTGATTGGTTTACCACCGGCCATTGCCTTAATCTCTGGATACGCCATCTCGAAACTTCGGTATCAATTTTTGATCTTACCGATAATTGCCTTCATTTGCTTTAGCAACATCAATATCATCATTAATAGGCCGCAAAAAAGCTACGAATTATTCGATGCTATTTATGATTCAACTTCAGATTTAGATTATCAGCTGCAGGTTGTTGACTATACTTACCAATCAGCAAAGGGAAAACCATTTGCTATTAACGCCGTCACTTATCCTCTTTACTATAACGGCATGTGGGCATATTTATATAATTGGTATGGTAAGAAAAACTTTGGATTTGTCCCAGGATGGTTAGGGGGCGACCAACTCCACCCCTACGATCTAATGCCTAAAGCCACCGAAAAAGAACAATATTTCTATTTATTAATCTCAGAAACTGGTAGAATTCCTGAAGTCTTTAAAAATAAAGGCAGGAGCTGGGCAAAAGAGCGCGGCAAATTAATTGAAGAAAAGAGCATTGGAGGTTTTACTGTTTTAAAATATGCACAAACTTTATAACACTTGGAGCAAAGTCCCCATCGATTATTATCAAGATGGAGTAAAAAATAATTTCTTTCAAAAAATTTGGCATAAATCAAAAATTAGTACCGCCAAAGAAATTATTAAAGACTTGCAGTTTAAAAATTGCTTGGATGTAGGCTGTGCCTCGGGATTTATGGTTTCAGAAATTGCTAAATCATTTCCAAAAGCTAACTATTTTGGAATTGATGTTTATGATAAAGCAGTCATTGCCGCGCGGAAAAACTATCCTCAGATAAAATTTAA
>JAMDBS010000068.1 GCA_023487325.1 Patescibacteria group bacterium | reverse complement strand
ATGTGTAAATTCGATGGCATCAAGCATTCTAGCAAAATTTTAGAAGCCATATCCTTGTTTTCAAGCATTTGCACTTACCTCCTCTAAATTATTAAAGAAAAACATATTAGATGTTTAATAAATAATTGTATAACTCAAATAATATATTGTCAAATGTGTCGACAGGATGTAATGTATTGACATATTTATACCTGTAATGTATAATAGATTATGACGACGATATAATTGACATAAAATAACTAGAATATGAAAAACAACAATTTGATAACAGTCTTAAAGGATTTGGGGCTATCAGATAATGAGGCCGGTGTTTATTTGGCAGCCTTATCTTTGGGTTCTACAACAATCCTAAAAATAGCGCGAGCGGCCAATCAAAAAAGAACTACAGTCTATTCTGTTATAGAATCTCTCAAACAAAAAGGATTGATGTTTGAAGAATTAAAAGGTTGGAAAAAATTATTTACTGCCGAAAGTCCGGAAAAACTGGAAAAGGTTTTAGAACAAAAACGCCACAACTTCCAACAATTACTGCCTAATTTTTTGGCTTTATATAATCTTAAGGGCAGTGACAGTCTAATTAAGTATTATCAAGGTCTAGAGGCGATTAAGGGCATCTACACGTCAATACTTGATGAAATTCAAGCTCATGATGATTATTTGGTTATTGGCGCTCAAGATCAATGGTATGACCTAGATCCAAAATTCTTTGATAACTTTATTAGAAAAAGAGCAAAACTATCCATAAATATTCGTTTACTTTTTACCGACTCCCCAATTGCCAGAAAACATAAAAATGTTGAAAAAATTTATAATGAAAAAATCAAAATTTTACCAAAAAATACTCAGCTGACTACTAATTTGGTAATTACTCCAAAAAAAATCATAATTCACCAACTAATGCCCCCCATTATAGCAATGGTGATTGAAAATCCCAGCATCGTCCAAATGCACAGAGAGTTGTTTGAAGTTATTTGGAAATCCATAAGATAAATAAATATTTTCTATGAATACCAAAAACTCCTGGAAAATCCAGGGGTTTTTGTTGATATATAAGGTGCGATGAAAACGGATTTATATTGTGACAACCTCCACGAATCTATTTACACGAATCTACACGAATTTTATTATTAGTGACAATATTGGTATAGATTAGTGAAGAAAAATTAGTGGTGGCCTCTACTTTATTTCAATTCCACTTTACCGCCAGCAGCTTCAAGAGCCTTTTTGGCTTCTTCCGCTTCTTTTTTAGGCATATCTTTCTTAATGTCTTTTGGCGCGCCATCTACCAAATCTTTAGCTTCTTTTAAGCCTAAATCCGGCAATATTGTTCTGACAGCTTTGATGACAGCGATCTTTTGAGCGCCGGCATCTGCCAAGTGCACAGTAAAGCTAGTTTTCTCTTCTGCGGGTGCACCTGCGGCACCGCCAGCAGCTGGCATAGCAGCCATCATTGGCGCGCTAGCTGAAACTCCAAATCTCTCTTCCAGCTCTTTTACCAAATCTGCCAATTCAACCACTGACAATTCTTCGATTTTCTTAATTAAATCTTTGAATTTCCCGCTGGGTTCTTTTTTTTCAGCTTTTTTCTCTTCTTTCTTCTCTTCTGCTTTTACTTCTTTAACCTCTTCCTTTTTTTCTTTTTGTTCTTCGATTTTTTCTTCCTTCTTTTCCTCGGTTTTTTGGTCTTTTTCTTCTGCCATAATAATTCCTTCCTACCATAATAATGGTGTTAATCTCCACGAATCTATTTTTACGAATCATACAAATATTATTATTCGTAATATTTGTGTTATAAAATTCGTGGGGCTTATTTCTTATTTAATACTTTCCTGGTATTGTTTCAAAACACTGACTAAACCAACTAAATTGCCTTTTAGCACACTGACAAATCCTGATATCGGCGCTTTGATTCTAGAGACGACCTGGGCATAAAGCATTTCTCTAGAAGGCAATTTTGCCAAGATATTAACTGCATTGGTATCAATAAATTTTTCTTCTAATATTCCGCCTAAAATCACTAGATTTTCATTGTTTTTACCAAAATCATAAATAATTTTTGCTGCACCAACCTCGTCTTCGGTTCCAAATACGCAAGCTAAAGGTTTGTCTAAAACTCCCTCGCTTATGTCAATTTTCTGATCTTCTAAAACCTTTTTTAATAGGGTATTTTTGACCACCTTGATGTCGATGTGCTGTTCTTTTAGTTTTTTTCGCAAATCCTGCATGTCTTTGACTTTCATCTTATGATAGCCGGCAAAAACAGTAGTTTTTGAACTTGTAATTTTTTTCGATAAATCATCTAAAAGTATTTTTTTGTCATTTTTTGATAATGGCATATTTTCTCCAAAAATAAATATCTGTGGCTTTCCCACAGACATTAAAAAACAATTGCGCTTTCATTGTTTCCTCGACAGGCTCCCGCCCGCCATCGCAAGCATGAGCTTTTGCTCAGGCGTTGCGGGCGCGGCCTTGTGGACTTAATCCCGATGCTACATCGGGGACCTGTTGTCTTGGGAAATCTATTTTGTGTTTTAATTATATTATATTCTAGCTAAACTTGTCAACCCCGTAGTGGACTTTGGCTGTCAAATCAGTTGCGCCATAGGTGAATTATTGTTTGTTTATACCGCCCAAGATACTTTGCATTTGACTAAGTTACCGTTTTCGAGGTGATTTGCCAATAAGCAACTGGCCAAAGTTCTACTACAGGGTCAATGGCTAGCTATTCTTTATTTAATCCTAAAAGCTTTTCTGTAATATTTTTAATATCTGCGACTATCTCCATCTCATCTCGTTCACCATCAACGATTTTAATGCTGGAATCGTTTTGGGCTAACTTTTCGTAGATCTTCCAAACCTGAATTAGCTTTTTTTCTTCTTTGAATAACTCCATGGCTTGCTGGCTGGTTTTAATTCTCATGGCGCAAAGTTTTGGACGCATTTTCACCAAAAAAGTGACATCAGGTTTAATAAATTTGCTGTTAATGTTTTCCAACCATTTTACATCATCAATCTCCAACGAACCATAGGCGATGGTTGAGGGAATGTAGCGATCGGTAATAACAATTTTTCCAGCCTGCAAATTGGGCAATATCTCTTCATTTAAGTGCTGGGCTCTATCTGCAGCAAATAATAATTGCAGACACAGTAGTGATGATCGCCATTCGCCGGTAAGCTGGGCGCGGATAAGGCCGCCAATAAGATTAGTTGTCGGCTCTTTGGTCAGATATACCCGATAGCCATCTTTGCTTAAAACATTAGCCAACAGACTGGCCTGGAGAGATGAGCCTGAGCCATCTAGCCCTTCTACAGCAATAAATAAGCCTGGATAATTTTTTTTGCTCATGATTATATCTTCACTTTAACACTTGGGCTCATTGTAGCACAAATATGCACTCTCTGCAATTTATTAACAGGTATAGTGGCCATCACAGCTTGGTAATTTTCCAATAACTTTTTATCATCATCTTTCACCTTGCCAATAATCAAATGGATGATGCCGGTATTGTCAGTCTTGTATTCCACTCTGCCTGCCGCAATCTCTGCTTGCACCTTTTGCGGATCATTGGTGACTGTGCCGGATTTTGGGTTAGGCATCTTGCCCTGCGGACCTAAAATTTTTGCCAATCTGGCAAGTTTAGGCATCATCTCTGGTTTGGCGATTAAAATATCAAATTCGGTTTTTTTGTCTTGAATTATTTTTCCAATTAATGCTTCATCAACAATGCCAACTTTTGGTTCTTTGCCGGTGGAATGCGGCAGCTGCAACAGCCCTCTCAACACCGCCGCTTTACCCTTTTCCATTGATAATCGAATGTGCACTTCAACAGATGAATTAAATTTTGTGTAAGTTAATTTTTTAACCAAATCCAGCGCTTCTGCAATTGGATAAAATTTATTTTTATCCACCAATTTCAGGCTTTCTTGATACTTTTTACTGCGCACTTTGGCTTTTTTTGTTTTCTTGAGTGCTTTTTGGACAACTGGTTTCTTGCCAGCTTTTTCTTTGTCGCCTTTTTCTTCCTTATCTGTCTTTTTAGCACCATCAACAGACTTTTCTTTCAAAGCATTCAAAGCTTTTTCAGCTTCAGCTAAGGCTTCTTCTTCACTAACTTTTTTGTTTCTTTGCTCTCCCATATTATTTCTTTCTCTCGACATTTCATCGAGTCGGTGGTCTTAGCCCATGTTTAATACACGGTTCCACTTGCTTAATCATTAAAGCATTTAGACATACAAACATTAAAACATAAAAGCATGTAAACAAAATATTTAATATTATTATGTTTAAATGATCTTAATTGTTTTTTCTTCCAGTTTTCCAGTTTTAATAAATTCTAGCACAATTTTTGTCGCTTCGTCAAGAGATTTATTGATTATTTTTAGATCGTCTTGAGAGAATTGTTGCAAAACATAATCTTCAGCCAACATATT
>JAMDBS010000013.1 GCA_023487325.1 Patescibacteria group bacterium | reverse complement strand
TTCCTTTTATGATTTAAAGTTTCATTAGTTTTTTCTATAAATTTGTTTGACTCATTTGCTAGGCGACAAATGAGACAGTTGGCTTTAGTCTGGGCTTACCGGACCGGAGAGCCAAAATAAAATCCCAAGCTTCTTCCACGGAAGACGTGGATCCTTCTATAACGATTTGCAAAACCCCCTCGGCTATCCTGAGATCAACAAGCGCGTTGACCGGAACTTCGCGTTCCATCTTATTCAGTTCGCGACGCATTGTAGGTAATAAGAAGCGATCATCGTACAGGCCGGGTGTCGGATGAACCATTATCTCGTGAATTGGAAACATCTCGTAGAACTGTACTCTTTTTGGAGAAATATCTTGCAGTTCGTGGGGAGTTTGTCGAAAAAAACCTCTTAATTCTAAATCAGCTTCTCCTGCTGGGTCCAAAGTCAGACATCGGTCTCCAAAATAAACTTGGGCGGCTCTCGCCCTGCCGTCTTGAACTTTAGCCAGAAGATGTTTCTGGTCAGTAGGGATATTCTCCTCTTTGATGCCATGGAGATCGTAGATGACATGGATAATCATGCACATCACGTTCCTTTCATTTTCACTGCCTTGCCAATCATTGTTGTTGTCATTGTTTGGCTTGGTCAGTGCTTCTCTTTGAGAAGAAGCTGGACATAAAAATAATAATGCCCAATTTCTTCCCAAAGAAAAATAAAGGAGTAATTTTATTAAATTATTAATATACCACTAAAACAATGAATCATACCATAAATAAGCACATAAGTCAAGATAAATATAATAAAGGCGCATTCAATACCCAACGCACCACCTAAATGATAGAATATGTAAAAATCAGAAAGGTGGTTGGCATGTCAAATTTAACATTCTATGATCGTGAAAGAATCGAATATTATCTTAATCTCAAAAGACTGTCATTACGTGATGTTGCTAAGTTAATTGGCAGAAATCATACAGTAGTGAATCGTGAAGTTAAAAGAAACAGCGCCCAGTTTGTTCCGTATAGTGCTGAACTCGCACAATCTGCTGCTGACAGAAAATCTAGGATAACCAATAAAAGGAAACTTGATAAAGACGAGATATTAAAGAAGTATGTCATTGATAAACTAAAAACAGATTGGTCGCCCGAACAAATTGCCGGTAAATTAAAGGAGCATCCTCCTCCAAATTTAATGGGCAAATATATTAATCATGAAAGTATTTATCAATATATCTACGAAGTCGATCTGTATTTGTATAACTACTTAAGAAAAAAGCATTATGTGAGAAAAAAGCAATATTCAAGAACCAAACAAAAAGTTAAGATACCTGATAGGGTGTCTATTCACACTAGAACAGAAGAAATTAACCACAGGCAAAGATTCGGTGATTGGGAAAGTGATTTAATGGAATTCAGCCGTCAAAGAAATGTCCTATCGGTTGATTATGAAAGAAAGGCGCTGATGATAAGAATTCACAAGTTAACAAGTAAAGGAGCCAAAGAAAAAGAAGATGCCCTTAAACAAACCTTTGAAGATCTGCCGAATAATTTAAGAAAATCTATCACCTTTGATAATGGCACTGAGAATGCCAGACACACAATTGTCAAAAACAGTTATCAAATGGCAACTTACTTCTGTGATTCATACTCATCTTGGCAAAAAGGAGGAGTGGAGAATATCAATGGACTATTAAGACAATACTTTCCCAGGAATACCAACTTGAATAAAGTGAACGAAACCAGACTTTACCAAGTACAGGAACTATTGAATAACCGCCCTAGAAAAGCATTGCATTATTTAACTCCTAATGAGATTATTAAATTACAAGTGGTGCATTAAATTATTGAATTCGTTTTTTTATGTTTATATGCTTAAATGTTTACATGCTACATGTTATATGCTACATGATTATCTGTGTATAAACACCGGTGTGCCGATAGACGCCCAATTATAGACAAATTCTGCCGGACCAACACCTAAACGAATACAACCATGCGAAACAGGCGTGCCCAAATGCGCTTCACCTTCTTTATAGCCACCCGGCCATTCCGGCAATTCATGAATGCCATAACCGCCGCCGATACCGTTCCAATAAGGCATATAAAGTCCATATTCCTGACTCCATGCGCGAGCAATTTTATCTTCAATATAACGGGTGCCCACAGGCGTAGGCGTGCTCCATTTGCCGGTAGATACTTGGTAGGCGGCTGCTAAAACATCTGTATTATATAAATAAAGCATCTGATGGGTAAGATTAACTTCAATATATTTACCGTTGGCCATGCCGGCAGTTCCACCACCTGTAGCTATTTCTTCAGGCTGGACTTTTACTTCCTCGCGTGGCACTTCATTAATAACTAAAATAATTGTATTGCCTGATTCGCTCTGCATATTGTAGATTCTTTTGGTAATAATATCTTCGATATTGGAAAGTAATTTATTTTCATCCAAAATTTTCCCGTCTTGGCCTTCGGTAATCACCGCATTGGTTTGGGCGTTAATTTTTTTATCAATGACTTTTTTATTAACTTTTTTGGCAATTTCGACCAGATAGTTTTTAATCTCATCAGAGTTGACTGCCAAACTGACCTGATTATTTTTTTCTTTAACATTAACCCATTTAGCAATATTTTCAGTTTTGGCGGTGTAGCTTTTCTTGACTGACTGATCAACTAAAATAATATTATCGGAAATAATTTGGCTGTAAAAAGGTTTTAATTCTTCAACTTGAGCTTTGCTGATTTTCGGAGCAGAAAAAGTGGTTTTTAAATTGATGGCAGTGTTGTAGCTGGTATTTTCCACGGTTTTATTCAGTTGAGTTTTAAAATCAGCAACATCTATGGTTTTGCCGGTCTGCTCATTTTCCACTAAAACTTGCCCATCTTGGTATTTAAATTGAGCGTCTTGAGCTTTTGTGTCTAAATTTGGAGCGATTTCTTTTAATTTTTCGTTGATTTTATCAGAATATTTTAATTTTAGCGGAAAATTTTTATTGTTAAACAAGGCTTTAAATTCTTGAGTGATATTATTGTATAAGTTTGCCTCGCGGCCAAAATTGTAAGCATCGCTGACTGTGCCAGCCACATCCACTTCCACGCCTAAATCCTTTAAACTGATGGTTTTAATGCCTTGATCGGTGTTAATTTTGATGTTTTGATTGCCAAGGCTGGTGGTTTTTAGCTTTAAAAACTGTTCTGCGCTGGCTCGATCATCTCCGGAAACATCAAAGCCGGCAATTTTAACGCCCGGATAAAATTTTTCTGCATAAGCATATTGATAGCCAAAACCCAAAGCTGCCAATAAAACGCCAAAAATCACTAGGAAAATAAAAAAAGCCAAAACGGCTCTTTTCCATTTCCCTCCTAGAGAATTTTTGGCTTGTTTTTTGATGTCAGTAATTTTTTCTTTGCTCATTTTTTTTGATTTAAATTTTTTTATCGATTAAAATATTATATCAAAAAAACAGGTCTATGTCAAGCATTATACCTGTTTATTACAGTCGTTAACAAGTTTACATTGAGCAAAGCGAAATGGTGCGCTAGGATGGGATCGAACCATCGACCCCGGCCTTATAAGGGCCGTGCTCTAACCACTGAGCTACTAGCGCATATTGTTAATTACTTTTTCATTTTAACACATAGTTTACTCCATATCAACCTTGACCAGAATGAAATTTTATGATATGATAGTATAATTTGGAATTGGCTTTGGTTGGGTCATTAGAGCATGTTCAATAACTATTATCAGGTAGCTTGCATCAGGCTAATTTCGGCTACAAAATGTTTATTGCTCGTTCAGATAGTACAGACTATCTTTTCTCACACTAAACATTTTTCGCTCAAATTATCGCTGATACGCTCCAAGAAACAGTTATCAAACATACTCTCGAAAGAGATATTTACCATGGCCACAAAAATAAAAATAAAATTTAATTTATACTTAACTTTAATATTTACTGCGATATTGGCAGTATTTATTTTTGCTCCAAAAATCTCCTTGGCCGCCACAATCGATGAAGGTCGTTTAGTTCAGCTGGCCAATCAAGAGAGAACTGCCATTGGCCTTAATGCATTGGCGGTAAATCCTCTGTTATATTCAGCTGCCAAATCAAAAGCTGAAGATATGCTGGCAGATGATTATTTTGAACATTTCTCGCCCAGCGGCCAAAGCCCTTGGGATTTTATTCACGCTGCCGGCTATATCTACCAGATGGCCGGTGAAAATTTGGCCATTGATTTTATTAAAACCGACAGTGTCCACTCTGCTTGGATGAACAGTCCGGCGCATAAAGCCAATATTCTAAAATCCCAATACCAAGACATTGCTATTGCGGCTGTTGATGGTGAATTTGCCGGCCATCAAACCACAGTGGTGGTGGAAATGTTCGGCAAACCAGCAAGCAAACAGTTTGCCATCATCAATGAACTGATTACTAAAATTCAAAGCCTAATTCTTGGCATCGAAAACAAATAACTGTCTACAGAATAATTATTTTATAGA
>JAMDBS010000145.1 GCA_023487325.1 Patescibacteria group bacterium | reverse complement strand
CGATCTAGCGAATACTTGATCTAATTTTAGGGTAAATAAGCCAATATCAAGTGTGGGGATCCTTTCCATTGGCAGGGTGAAGACAACCAACAGCAAGCCCAAGAAGGGCTGTTTAAGGACAAAAACAAAAATTACTGCCATAACTGCCATGGTAATTACCCCTGCTGCTCCCAGCATAGAATAATTTCCCACTAAAAAACCTGCCAAGACAATAACAGCCAAAATCACTAAAAAAATAATTATTTTATTTATTTTGCTCATCTAAAACCTTTTGATAATATTGGTGGGTTTGTTGCGCACAAACACGCCAGCTAAATTTTTTAGCTTGCTTCAATCCTAATTCTACCATCTTTTTGGCCAAATAGTCATTAGTTAGAACTTTTTTTAAAGCTGTGGCGATACTATTTACGTCCTTAGGATCGATATAATAGGCTGCCTGACCGCCGGCCTCAACCAAGGAAGAATTGCGACTGGTAATAACTGGTGTTTTGCAAGCCATGGCCTCCACCACCGGGAAACCAAAGCCTTCGTAAAGACTGGGATAACATAAAACTTTGGCTGCATTATAAAAATAATTTAGATGATCATCAGGAAGATAATCTAAAAAAATAACATCATCTTTACAAGCAAGATTTTGATGGGTTTTTTTAATTTCTTCGGCATTCCAGCCCTGCCTGCCAATTAACACCAATTTAAAGTTACTGATAAAATTAGTTTTAAATTTTTCAAAGGCCAAAAGCAGATTAACGATATTTTTTCTTGGTTCGATGGTGCCGACAAATAAAATAAATGGGGAGTCGATCTGATATTTTTTAAGCACTGAATTAATTTTCATACGATTTGAAATTCTCTGAAATTTTGGATCAACGCCCTGATAAATAACTTCGACCTTCTTCTCTGGAATTTTAAAATATTTAATAATATCTTTTTTGGTGGACTGGGAAACCGCAATAATGCCTGAAGCATTTTGACAAGCCCGAGCAAGCATCCGACCATGACGGCTAGATATTGCCTCGCCGCGATGAGCAGGAAATTTAATCATAGTCAGATCATGAACAGTCAGTATTTGAGGAATTGTTAAATTCCGATCAAAACTCAAAAATTCTGTGGCATGATAGATGTCATTGCCTTTTAACCAAATATTGCCCAAAGATATGGGGCCGGGAAATAATTTTTCCTTTAATTGCCCGGGCAATGGATAAATTTTATAGCTGATATTTTTTCTGGCTCTAATTAATTTTTTTATCTTGGCAAGTTTTTCGGACTTACCGCTTAAAAAATTAAAAAAATAAAAAAACTGGTCTTGAGGAAAATTTTCGGCTAAATTATCCGCCAATTCCCAAGTGTAGCGAGCAATCCCCGCGCTTTCATTAACAGCCTTGGAACAATCAATGGCTATTTTCATATGTTTAACCTTCTTTTAAACCTTCCACAGATTTTTTGTCACCCCGGTAGTAGAAACCTTGTTTCACTACAGGGCATAGCAGATTATCACTGATTTATTATTTGTGTGATTAGTGTATTGGTGGTGTATTGTAAACTTCCTGATAAACTTCCAAAGTTTCTCGTGCGGTTTTGGTCCATGAAAATTTTTGGGCTTGCTTAAGCCCCCTATCAATATATTGTTGACGAAGTTTAGTATTGCTCAGTAGTAATTTAATGGCATTAACCCAAGCTTTTTCATCAGTTGGTTTGATCAAAATGCCGGCTTCACCTACAACCTCCGGCAAAGAAGAAGTATTGGAAGAAATCACTGGCACTCCGCAGGCCATGGCCTCCAAAAGGGGCAAACCAAAACCTTCATAAAGTGAGGGGAAAGTAAAAACCGTGGCCGCATTAATCAAATATGGTTTGTCGCAATCGTCAATATAGCCGGTAAAAATTATTTTTTTGCTTAATCCCAATTTCTTGGCCAATTTAAACAGTCCTTCAAAATACCAGCCTTCTTTACCACTAATCACCAAATTATATTGGGGGAAATCCTTGACTATTCCAGCAAATACTTTGATCAAAAACTCTAAATTTTTTCTAGGATTTAGTGTCCCCAGATGGAGCAAATATTTATTGCCGGTTTTATATTTTTTAGTCACTTGATTGATTTTTTTCTGATCATGAATCTTTCTAAACTCACTCCCGGCCGCCAGATAAATAACTTTGATTTTTTTTGGATGAATTTTTAAGATTTTCACAATATCTTTTTTAGTATGTTCTGAATTGGCGATAATTTTATCAGCTCGCCGATAGGAAAAAGGCATCCATTTGCCAAAAAATTGTCGAGAATAAAATGGGATGTCTTTGCCAAATAATCTGGCGATTAAATCATGCACGGTCACCACCACTTTACCACGATAAAAAATCGGCACCGAAAAGCAGGGCTGGTGTAAAACATCCACTTTCTCATCTTGAGCTCTTTTGGGAACTTGAAATTGATCCCAATAAAATCTTTTGGGTGCCGAGAGATCGGTTTCGCTAGCCGGTTTAATAAGAACATACTGATTTTTTCGATCAATCTTTTCCAGTTGGCTAACTAAATTTTTGACATAAAAACCAAAGCCGGTTTTTTGACCTAAGGTAGTTTGGATATCAATGCCTATTTTCATATATCGAACCTTTCACAGATTTTTTGTTAATTAAATTCTGGTGATAGTTAGTTTATCTTTTCTATTTTTCTCAATTTGTTAATCACCAGCCAGCGATAATACGCCGAGAATAAACAAATTTTTAATCCCAACAATCCATCTAAAAAACCTTTTTTGGTGAAATACATATTGATAAATTCTTTAAAAGGCTTACCCAATTGATAAAAAAGCGACCATTTTCTATTTTTATCAAATAAAATTTGGGCGTCCAGATCGGTGTAGTTTTTAATTTTGGAAAAATACTCCCGATTATTTTGGTAAGTATAGTGTATAATATGCCCGGAAATATAGCCAACTAACCCTTTGGGCTTAACTTGTTCGTGCACAATTTTTTCCTCAAAACTCAAAGTGTCTTTTTTAAATAGCCTTAATTGCCAATCCGGGTACCAGCCGCAATAGCGCACCCAATGCTGGCCAAAATAGTTTTTTCTAGCAATATAAAAGCCGTTATACTTTTTAAAATCAATTTTACCAATTGCCTCAATAAGCTTACTATCAACAATTTCATCGGCATCAATAGATAAAACCCAATTGTTTTTGGCCCGAGAGATGGCGAAATTCTTTTGCCTTGCATAGCCTAGCCATTTTTGACTGAATATTTTGGCTTGATATTTTTTGGCAATCGTCAAAGTTTTATCACGGCTACCCGAATCAACTAAAATTATTTCGTCTGCCCAAGACAAATGCTCTAGACATTCAGCCAAATGTTTAGCCGCGTCTCTGGCAATAATTACTGCACTAATTTTCTGGCCGATTTTAATTTTTGGCGCAGTTTGATTAGATAAATATTCTCCCTGATATAATTTTTTAAGTTTTTTGGCTACTAAATAACGATAATAGGAATTGTATAAACTAATTTTTAAACCTAGATATCCACCCAAAATTCCGCCTTGAGTAATATAGCATTGCCAGAATTCTTTGAGAGGCTTACCCAACTGATAAAATATTGTCCATGGTCTTTTTACTAAAAATAAATACTGAGCATCTAGGGTTGTGTAGCCGTCAATTTTAGCAAAATAATGTTGGTCAGAATCATAGGAATAATGGATAACAGCACCAGACAATTTGCCTATTTTCCCAGATGGCTTAATATATTCGTGCACTGCTTTGTCATTAAATTTCATCTTATCTTTACGAAAAAGTCTTAGATGCCAATCCGGGTACCAGCCGCAATAGCGTACCCATTGGCCGGCAAAAAAATTTTTGAAAGGAATTTTAAAGCCGGAATAACTATCAAAATCAGCTTTTTGAATATTTTTGATCAATTCTTGGCTTAAAATTTCGTCGGCATCAAGTGATAAAATCCAATTGTTTTTGGCCAAATGAATGCCAATATTTTTTTGCTTACCATAACCTAGCCAGTTTTGATTAATTATTTTTTTGCTAAATTTGCGGGCAATTTCTAAGGTGTTATCGCTACTACCGCTGTCTATGACAATGATTTCGTCGGCAATTTGGCTGGCGCTTTCTAAACAACGTTTTAAATGCTTAGCAGCATTTTTGGTAATCACCACTACGCTAATTTTTGGCATCATAAACTTCTTTATATGTATTAATCGTCTCTTGGGCGCACTTTTCCCAAGAAAATTTTTTAGCTTGAGCCAAACCTTCAGTAGTTATGGATTTTCGCAGGACTGAATTATTTTCTATTTCATAAATCTTTTTTATCCAATCGGATTTTTTTTCCGGGGAAAGCAAGATTCCGGCTTTACCCACTACTTCTGGTAAGGATGTTGTATTGGCAGTAATAGTAGGCGTGCTACAAGCCATGGCCTGTAGCGGTGGGATACCAAATCCTTCATATAGAGAAGGAAATAGAAATATTTCCGCGGCTTGAAAATAAGGAGC
>JAMDBS010000174.1:2039-4497 GCA_023487325.1 Patescibacteria group bacterium | reverse complement strand
TAGGAAAAAACAAAAAAATAGCTATAATGTTTAATATAGCCCAACAAGCTATTACGCCCGGTCAGTCAGTTGTTTTTTATTATAAAAATGAATTAATTGGCGGTGCGATTATAGATTAATACAAAGGATATGAATGAATAAGGGTTTAAAAAAATTTATAAAATTTTTAGTAATTGTAGTTATTATAGGTTTAATTTACACCGGCGGCTATTTAGTTGGGCATAAAAACGTCGAGCTGGAGAAAGGCTACATTCCTAAAATCACTAACCTAAATTTAGGAGCACCTAAAGATATTGATTTTTCCCTGTTTTGGGATGCCTGGAATACAGTAAAAGATAGGTACGTTTCTTCCAGCGATACACAGAAAATGACTTATGGCGCTATCTCCGGCATGGTTTCTTCCTTGGGCGACCCTTATAGTTTATTTTTAACTCCCGAAGAAGCGAAGAATTTTTCCGAAGATTTAAAGGGTACTTTCGATGGAATCGGCGCAGAGTTGGAAGCTAAAAATGGTCAATTAACCATTGTGGCACCGTTAGATAAATCGCCAGCGATGGAAGCTGGTTTGCGCGCCCAAGATGTTATTTCTAAAATCGATAATCAATCGGTTTCCGAGATGACTTTTCAGGAAGCAATAAATAAAATACGTGGCAGCAAAGGCACGGAAGTTACATTAAGCGTTATTCGCCAGGGTTGGGATGAAGCGAAAGAGTTTAAAATAAAAAGAGATACAATTAAAGTTGATAGCGTAAAATGGGAACAAAAGGGGAACATAACTTATATCAAAATTAGACAGTTTGGAGATGATACCACTGGTTTATTGCAAAAAGCAGCGGATTTTGCGATAAAAAATAATTCTCAAGCTGTGATTATTGATTTACGCAATAACCCAGGCGGCTACGTAACTTCAGCGCAGGATTTAGCCAGTTTATTTTTAGACAACAAAGTTGTAGTTAAGGAAAAACAAAAGGACAACAGTGTTCAGGAGCTAAAGACTACTTTAATCCCAAGGCTAAAAGACAAAAAACTAACTGTGTTAATAAATGGCGGTTCGGCTTCGGCATCGGAAATATTTGCCGGTGCTATACAAGACTATCAACGAGGAATACTGGTGGGTGAAAAATCCTTTGGAAAAGGTTCGGTACAGAGCTTGGTGAGCTTAAAAGACGGCTCGGAAGTTAGAATAACTATAGCTAAATGGTTAACACCTAATAATCGGGCTATTGACAAAGAAGGCATAAAACCAGATATTGAAGTTAAGCTAACCGAAGACGATCAAAATAATAATCGCGATCCGCAACTAGATAGGGCGATTGAAGAAGCGAATAAATAGCCATAAGATATAAGTCTTAAGCTATAAGTCATAAGCTTTTGAAAGGATAATATGAAATTAATTTTATTAAAAGATGTTAATGATTTGGGCCATATTGGTCAAGAGGTAGAAGTGAAAGATGGTTATGCTAGAAATTATTTAATTCCCCAGGAATTAGCGGCAGTCAAAAGTGATCCCAGAGCTCGCGAAGTTTTAATTAAGGCTAAAGAAGAAGCAATAAAAGCTGAAAGAGAACAACAAGAATTCCGCGATATGGCGAAAAAAATTAATAACCAAATCTATATTATTAAGGCTAAAATCGGTACTACCAATAAACTATTTGGCGCTATTACCTCAAGCGATGCGGTAAAAGCAATTAATAATAAAGATATTAAAATTATTGCTAAACAAGTGGAAATGGAACCAATTAAAACCTTAGGAGAACACCAGGTATTAATTAAATTTGCCAAAGACATTACCGCGATGGTAAAATTGAAAGTAGAAGCGATTAAAAAATAGTCGTTAGACAATAAGACGCTAGACGAGAGTGTTTGATTAGTAATAATTTGTAAGATGTTAAAAACTCGTAATAATTAGTAAAAAGGGAGGATTTATGATTTGGCTTTGGATTGTGCTAGGAATAATTGTTCTGATCATTCTTTGGTTAGTGGCGGTTTACAACGGAATAATAACTTTAAAGAATCGTACTCAAGAAGCGTGGAGCGATATCGACGTTCAGCTAAAGCGTCGTTATGATTTAATTCCAAATTTAGTCGAATCGGTGAAGGGTTACGCTAAACACGAAAAAGATCTTTTAACTGATTTGACCAAAGCCCGCACTGCGGCAATGGAAGCAAAAACCACAGCAGAAAAAGCCGAAAAAGAAAATGTGCTCTCGCAGACCTTAAAATCTCTTTTTGCTGTTGCGGAAAATTACCCAAATTTAAAAGCTTCGGAGAATTTTTTACAGCTACAAAATGAACTTACCGATACCGAGGACAAAATCGAAGCCGCGCGCCGATTCTATAATGGTAATGTGCGCGATTTCAATATTAAAATCCAAGTATTTCCTAATAATATGATTGCTCGCCAATTAGGATTTAAAGAGTTTGATTTATTTGCTACTAAAGCAGAAGATAAAAGCCA
>JAMDBS010000174.1:0-2029 GCA_023487325.1 Patescibacteria group bacterium | reverse complement strand
GGGAGGAGTTTATGGCAGAGGAGAAAAAAGAAGAAAAAAAGGTTAGCGGTAGCGATGTTGAAGAGAACAAGGTTTGGGCGGCAATTGGTTATTTAGGAATTTTATTTTTAATTCCCATGTTAGCCAAAAAAGATTCGCCATTTGCTCAATACCATGCTAAACAAGGCCTAGCTTTGTTTATTTTGGGCGTAATTGTGGGCGCAGCTTCAGCGCTACCTATAATCGGTTGGTTTGTCATTGCGCCTATCGGTAGCATTGTTACTTTGATCTTGTTTATTATCGGCTTGGTTAACTCTCTAAGCGGAAAAACCGTACCATTGCCTATTATTGGCAAAATGGCCGAAAACGTTAAGCTGTAATAGATAAAATATTTAATTACTTAAATATGTATACACAAATAGATTCCAATAAAAGGAATACAATTTTATTAATGGGATTTTTCCTTATTTTTGTTATTGGTTTGGGCTGGCTTTTATCTTATGCTTTAGGCCGTAGTTGGATTTTATATGTCGCTGTTATTTTTAGCTTAAGTCAGGCACTGATTAGTTATTATTATTCCGACCAAATTACCTTGGCAATCTCGCGCGCCAAGGAAGTTAAGCATAAAGAAAATCCGCAATTATATCATTTAGTAGAAAACTTATGTATTACCGCCGGGTTACCTATTCCTAGAATTTATATTATTAAAGACAGTGCGCCTAATGCATTTGCCACCGGACGCGATCCCAAACATGCGGTGGTTTGTGTAACTTCGGGATTGCTAGAAAAGTTAAATAAAACCGAACTTCAGGGCGTTCTTGCCCACGAACTTTCTCATGTTGGCAATTACGACATTCGGTTGATGACTATCGTGGTAGTTTTAGTTGGATTAGTGGCGCTTATTTCCGATTGGTTTTTGCGTTTTAGCATTTTTGGCGGTCGCAGCAGAGACTCGGAGAACAGCCAAGGCAATGCTATTTTACTCATAATTGCCATAGTTTTAGCAATTTTAGCGCCAATTAGCGCGATGTTGATACAGCTAGCGATTTCTCGCAAGCGAGAATATTTAGCCGATGCCAGCGGCGCACTTTTGACCCGCTACCCAGAGGGCTTGGCTTCGGCATTAGAAAAAATCTCACAAGATCCAGAACCATTGGAAGTTGCCAACAAAGCCACCGCGCATTTATATATTTCTAATCCTTTTAAAGAAAATAAAGAAGAAAGTAGTAGTTGGTTAAATAATTTATTCAATACTCATCCTCCTGTTAACGAACGCATTAAGCGTTTGCGTAATATGATCGGTAAATAAAAAAAATAACCCCGCCAAGTAGGCGGGGCGTAACAGCTGATAAAGCCGGTTTTATATTAGTCGCTAGTTTTTTTTGTGTTGAAACCCAAAAATTCAAAGACGTCCGCAAGATTAGGGTCGTTGACCATCTGCTTTCTCTCTTCGTCGGTCATATGTGTTGCAATAAACCGGACATATAGCCACGACAGCAAACAGAGAATGATGAATCCAAGAATACAGATTAAAATAACTGCGAGGTCGTTCAAATTTTCACTTCCTATCCATTTATCATTTCATTTGAGATTTGCTCTGAACGGATCTTTAATCCGCAATAAAATGTTATCCCGACGATAGACACTAGCCCGATTCCAATCCAGATCATCCTTCACCTCCTTTTTCAAAATATTCGGATTTCCTCAATTTTAGTGATTATCCGAACCCCTTTTTGTCTCAAAAATTTTTGGAAGGCTTTTTTGAACGTCATACCGAGCTCGAAACGGATTTTGAGGAATGCTTCTATGTCTGGCAAGTATTTTTTTGGGATGGCATTTTTTACTCCCCCATATTCATGCGATTGGTTATGATCTGCAAATAGAGGGTAATTTCGATAATAGACATGGTCGATAGACCAATTGAAAAATTTTACCATTTGCGGTATAAATATTTGCCAGTCACCGCATCTTATTTCCCATTCAATATCTCTTTCTGTAACTTCTCGGTAGTTTTTCTTGTGTTCTAAAAATTGATAAATTTCTTCTTGGG
>JAMDBS010000036.1 GCA_023487325.1 Patescibacteria group bacterium | reverse complement strand
GAATACATCTCGAGGAAGATACGGGGACCAGTAAACATCCGGAAGGTAGAGTGGATGTTGATTATTCATTATTAGATTATAACCGAGCTGGTGTGCCATTGATGGAGTTGGTGACTGATCCGGATATTGAAACCGCCCAAGAAGCCAAGGAATTTTGCCAAAAATATCAATTAATATTACGAACTTTGGGTGTGGCTGATGCAGATATGGAAAAGGGACAAATGAGATGTGAAGCGAATATATCGCTCCGCGAACTAAAAACTAAAAACGAAAAACTAAAAACTAAACTGGGGACCAAGGTTGAAGTCAAGAATTTAAATTCTTTTAAGGCGGTGGAGAGGGCGGTTGAGTATGAGATAGAGCGACAGGCCGAAGTTTTAGAAGCGGGAGAAAAAGTTGTTCAAGAAACTCGCGGTTGGGATGATAAAAATGGCCAAACCTACACCATGCGCGTCAAAGAAACATCAGCTGATTATCGCTATTTTCCCGAACCGGATTTACCGCCAGTAGAAGTCACCAACAAAGAAAAGGCAGAAATTAGAAAGCAACTACCTGAATTGCCCGAGGAGAAATCCAAAAGGTATAAAAATATGGGGTTTGCTGAAGTTATTCAGGAAACAATCCCCTTGAATACTGAATGGGCAAAAGCATTTGATCTAGGAGAACCAGAAAAACTTACGTTGAATCAAAGAAAAATCTATGGCAATTTCTACGTAGGGATAGGATTAAAATTATTAAATATCGGAAAAATTAAAGCTGATAGAATTAATCCAAAAAATATTGCCAGATTGTCGGTACTAATTGATGAAAATAAGATTTCAAGCAATATTGCTAAAGAAGAAAAATTATTTATTGAAGCAATTACTTCTGATAAGGATATAGCAGAAATTATTAAAGCAAAAGGGTTAACGCAGATTTCTGATAGCGGAAAACTAGAAGCAATTATCGAAAAAATTATTAAAGACAACCCTGATGCCGTGGCCAAAATTAAATCAGGGCAAACTGGCGTGATGGGATTTTTGGTAGGGCAAATAATGCGTGAGACTAAAGGACAGGCTAATCCGAAGATAGTTAATGAAATATTACGAAAGAAAATATCTTTAAATAAGTAATACTTATTAAATTCAAAATCCAAAGCTCAAATGACAAACCCGCCCGCAACGCCTGAGCATAGCGATGGCGGGCAGGTCAAGCTCAAAATCCAAATGTTTAAAAATTGGAATTTAAGTCATTAAATAAAAATTAAAAATTTAAAATTAAAAATTACCCAAAGGAGCACATGTCCAAGGAGAAAATAACATATTTAGAAGATAATGAATTTACCACTCCCAATGTCTCGGCCGAAAAAACAAAAAAACCCAAAAACATTGGCGTCTTGATAATAATTTTTCTAATTTTGGCCCTGGTAATGGGCTCAGCTGGTGCTATCGGCACGATGATTTTGGTTTCAGGCAATTCCAAATTAAGCGAAAAACTGGGCCTAAAAAATGTCGCGCTTAATACCACTAAAACTGAAAAATTAATTTTGGAAGAATCATCTTTAATCACCAGTACCGTGGATAAAGTCTCGCCTTCGGTAGTTTCCATTTCCACTAGCAAAAACATCACCGATCTATTTGGCAGAACCTATGAACAGACAGGTGGCGGCACCGGTTTTATTATCACCAATGACGGCTTGATTGCCACCAACAAACATGTAGTCAGTGATGCCAATGCCGAATACACAGTTTTTACTTCTGACGGCAAAAGCTATCCGGCAAAGATTATGGCTACAGATTCCTTAAATGATTTGGCTGTGATTAAAATTGAGGCCAGCGGTTTACCGGTAGTTGATTTGGGCGATTCTGATAAATTAGATGTCGGCCAATGGGTGGTGGCTATTGGCAACGCCCTTGGCGAGTTTAACAACACGGTGACAGTGGGAGTGATTTCCGCCAAAGACAGAAAAATTACTGCTTCAGGCGGTGGCACATCAGAAAGCTTGGAAGGGCTATTGCAAACCGATGCAGCTATTAATTCCGGCAATTCCGGCGGGCCGTTAGTTAATTTGAAAGGGCAGGTAATCGGCATCAATACGGCCGTAGCGGGATCTGCGCAAAATATCGGTTTTGCTATTCCTATCAATTCAGTCAAAAAAGCCATTGATTCTATCAAAAAAACCGGCAAAATCGAGCGCCCGATGCTGGGCGTAAGATATCTGCCAATCAATAAAGAACTAGCCAAGGCCAATCAGCTGGCAGTTGATTATGGTGCATGGGTTTTACCGGGTTCTGCTCGCGGCGAAGTGGCAGTAATTCCCGGTTCGCCGGCAGATAAAGCAGGCATTGTAGAAAATGACATCATCACCAAAATTGATGGCACGCAAATCAATGAAAATAATTCTTTAAGCAAAACTTTGCAATCGTATAATGTGGGCGATGAGGTAGAAATAACCTTTTTACACAAAGGCGATGAGAAAACCGCCAAAGTGAAACTGACGGAAGCACAGTAATTTGCGGAAATTTTCAATTTATAATTTCTAATTCCTAATCAAATCCCAATGCTCAAATCATTTAAACATAAAAACATTTAAGCATTTAAACATTTGATAATTCATTGGGTATTAGAAATTGGGTATTGGATATTATTTAGATTAATTAGGTCAATTAGAAATTGTACGATATATTTTCCAATTTTCTTTTCTGGTCTTCGTCGGCGAGGGAGGACATGATTTTATCGAGATTGCCGTTTAAGATGAGTTCCAGTTGGTTCCAAGATTTTTTGATACGGTGGTCGGTCAAACGATCCTGAGGGAAATTATAGGTGCGGATTTTTTCCGAAGCCTGAGTTTTATGATCTTTAGCTTCATTTTCCGAAACTAATTTTGAACGTAAAATTGACATGGCTTTAAGCTTATTTTTAAATTGGCTTCTTTCATCTTGGCAGGCCACCACCAAGCCGGTTGGTTTATAAACAATACGCACTGCTGTTTCCACTTTGTTGACATTTTGTCCGCCTGCGCCGCCTGAACGATAAGTGCTAATTTCCAAATCATTGGAATTTATAGCAAAATCCCGTTCTTCTGCTTCTGGTAAGACCGCTACTGTGGCCGTGGAAGTGTGAATCCTGCCTGATTTTTCGGTTTCCGGCACTCTCTGCACCCGGTGAACGCCGGATTCATATTTAAAATGTTTATAAACATCTTGGCCGGAAATACTGGCTACCAAAGACTTAATGCCGCCCAGATCTGATTTTTTGGCATCCAAAACACTGGCGCGCCAGCCGCTTTTTTCTGCATATTTTGAGTACATTCTCCATAATTCTGAAGCAAACAGCTCTGCTTCATCGCCACCCGCGCCGGAACGGATTTCCATAATAATATTTTTGCCATCATTAGGATCTTTTGGTAGCAATTCTAATTTTAGCCTTTGAATTTCTTCTGCGGCCATCTGCTTTATCTCGAGATCTGTGGAATTTTTAACCAATTCCTCAGTATCTTTAATTTGTTTGATAATAATATCTTTGTCCATACCATATATCGTAGCATATAAGCTTACAATTTTCAATGATCAATTTTCAATTTACAATCAATATTTGAAAATTAATTAATTTGAAAATTCAATGAAAATTGAAAACTGAAAATTGAACCCGCCCATACGCTCTTGCATTTCTTGTAAAGTTATAGTATATTGTTTTTAGTTGCAAATTTTGATAACGAATCATTGTTCGTTATTTGTTTAAATTAGTTATTAGTGAGGATTAATGAAAAAAGATATTCATCCAAAATATTACGACAAAGCCAAAGCCACTTGTGATTGCGGTGCTACTTTTGAAGTTGGCTCAACCCAGCCGGAGCTAAAAGTGGAAATTTGTTCCGCCTGCCACCCTTTTTATACAGGCACACAAAAATTAGTTGATACTGCCGGCAGAGTCGATCGTTTTAAAGCAAGAATGGCCAAGGCTAAAACTTTTAAGAAAAAATAACGGAGCAGCTATTTATGAATAATTTACCCTCATTAGAAGAGCTATTGCTAGTTGGCGCTCAATTTGGCCACAAACCAGAACGAACCAACCCTAAAGCCAAAAAATATGTTTTTGGTATTCGTGATGGCGTCAATGTAATTAATTTGGAAAAAACCAGAGAAAAGTTGGCCGAAGCACTGGCCTATGTCAAAAAAGCCAGTAGCGAAGGCAAAGTGATTGTTTTTGTTTCCAGCAAACGTCAGGCCAAAGATGTAATCAAAAAGGCTGCCGAAGAAGCTACTAGTCCCTACATTGATATGCGTTGGCTAGGAGGAATGCTAACTAATTTTGAGACTATTAAAAAAAGTATTCGTAAATTGGAATCATTGGAAGCCGAAATGGCCAGCGAAAATTTTAAATTATTGACCAAAAAAGAGAAACTTTTGATAGAAAGAAAAAAGGACAAATTATTGAATTCCTTGAGGGGCATTCGAAGCCTGAGTAAAACTCCAGATATTCTTTTCATCGTAGATACTGCTAAGGAGAACACGGCAGTATTGGAAGCCATGCAAATGCATGTGCCGATTGTGGGAG